>JBAVGL010000001.1:0-5865 GCA_049684795.1 Chitinivibrionales bacterium
GAGTAGATAAATCCTGACTACAGTATCTTATCCACCTTGTGGGTTAGCGGTATTTTCCCCGTTGTTCTTATAACGGCCCGATTACCGCCCGGAGAATTCCAACTTCTCAAGTTGGACCTGGACGTGCATCACTTGGCCTTTTACAAGGCGGACGGTTTCCGAATGGGGTTTATATCCTTCACGCTTCAGCAGCAGGGCATGGTCGCCTTCAAGAAATGTAAGCGGCTTCGGGGTCGGGGTCGTGCCTTGTAAAACGCCATCAACGTAGAGTTCGGACCAGGGATACGAATAAACATGCAGAAAGCTGGTTCCTTTTTCAGCCTGCCTCAGCGAAATGTCCAGGACCTGCGTCACTCCGGGTTCGATTGAATAGGTGTTCTGGAAAGGTTCAAAACCCGGCGTCTCGGCGGTAATGACATGCTTTCCGGGCGCTACGCTTTTCCCGGTCGTTAGTTCCTGCGGCGGGAAGTCGTTTCCATCCAGTAATACGACCGCGTTCAGAGGTTTTATATTGACCTTTAAAATAGAGGACTTTTTCTGCTCAGTTTGGCCGGAAGGCCTGCTGGTAATTTTATTTCTATTGCTTGCAAGGCGGGTGCTTTTTCCGGCGGAAGGTTGCGCGGGGCGGTTTTCCTTGACAGTAAAACCTTGCGTTGGTTGCCGCGCAGGCTGAACAGTTTGCGGTGGCTGCGCAGGCTGGACCGTTTGCGCTGGCTGCGCGGGTTGAACAGCGGCCGCGGCATTATTCGGCGCGGCTGCGTTTGGAACGGCTATCATGGGTTTTGTCTGCGGGGCTTCGATTTTTGCCTTTTGCAAATAGCTCCGGTCTTCATCCCCGGCCGTCCTGTTCTTTTGAGGCATAGTGAAGAAAATTCCAGCCGCTATGTACATGAGAATGATTGCACTTGCCGCGAACGCGATTCTTATTCCCCACGACACCGTTAAAAATTTCTTCCATCCGTTCGGCAAGGTTTTATTTTTGTTCAAAATCAAAATGGGCGCCTGGATTTTTTCAGGTTGTTCCGAGGAGGGCACAATGAAATCAAGCTGGTTCGCGGCGCCTCCGTTTCCGTTGAGTTTTTCAGACTCATTAAAATGGGCGGCCGCTTTAAATGTATCACCCAATTCCCGGCAAGTGTCGGCCATACGGGTATGATATTTTAGGAGCGCCTTTTCGCGATTATGGGCCGAGGAATTATTATCGGCCATATAAAGCCGGATTTCTTTCTCAATATCGAGAAAACCAATTTCAGAAATGAGAAATTCCAGCGATTTAATAAGGGGGTCCAACGAAGCGGGCCTGTTTTGAGACTCCTTTGCAAGGCATGCATTGATGGCCGTTACGCAATCGTCCGGAAGAAAAGGCATAAAATTAAAAAAAATCGGTTCCTTGGAATTAATAATTGATTGCGCTAAATCTGAAAAAGTTTCTCCGGTGAACGGGAGCTGGCCGCAAAAGATACGGTAGAGAATGACGCCCGCGGCCCATATGTCCCTTGAAATATCCGTGCCTTCAAGGTTATTTCTATTTATAACAGGCGTCGATTTTATGGTTACAGGCGTGGTATCTAAAAACGCGTCGTGGCTGAGTTCGATCTCCGTGAATAGTCTGGCCACTTCAGGCGCCATGTAGGACGGAGTAATAAAACGCGTATCTTCTTTGGAAAAGTACGATGATTGAGTGCGCAGGTGGGCCAGGCCGAAATCAGCGACTTTGACCATGCCGGACTTTGAAACAAGGATATTGTTCGGTTTAAAATCACCATGGACTATTCCCTTTTTATGAGCATAATTAAGGCCTTTTAGCGCCTCCAGAGCAATCATGACGCCGATTTCCCATGGAAAAGGCTCCGCGGTAAAAAGCTTTTCCAAATCCGATCCGTCAATATATTCCATCGCAAAATAGAGCGCGTCATTTTCTTGTCCAAAATTATACACATGAATTATGTTATCGTGGTGCAGGGTTGCCGCCAACCTTGCCCCATTCCAGAATTGTTCGATATGGTTCCTGTCGGAGAACTTGCTGAGCGACATTTTTTTTAACGCCACTCTCCGTTTGTGGGAAACCTGGGTAGCGGCAAAAACCTCACCCATTCCGCCCTGTCCCAATTTCTCAATTTCGGTAAACTCTTTAAGCATTAAGTCCATCAGATCGCTTTCTTGTGGTAATCCCGTTGACCTTCCAAAATATATTAAAAACCTGCTTTTTCTTAAAACTTTCTTTAATAAATTTAACATGCGAATTAAATGCCACATTACTATTGGCACGCAATTAGCATGCCTTAAAGAAATGAAAGTCGAATATGCCTTAAAATATGGTTAAAATGAACCGGGTATCCAAGAGTATTTTTTTAAAAAGGTTTTCAAATTCGTTTTTCTATAATAAGGAATTAAAAAGGCATATTGACACGATATTCAGGATATTACTATATTGAATAGGTTTTAATGGATTTCTATAGAAAAATTTTAACTCAAGCTCCATTTTCAAAATTGCCATGTGGAATTTAATTATGAATTCAAAAATGACGAAAAAAGCGTGGTTTGCCGGGACGGTGTTTTTTTGCGTGACGTCTTCGCTCCTTTTATTCTGCGTACGCGACAACCCCCTGGATGCGAAAAGCAAGAACTACGTTGCCCCCAAAGGTCCGCATGCCCAGTTTATTGAACGAAGCATAACGGCCTTTTTGTATGATTCGGTCACCTTTAAAATTGTCTGGTCCGATACCGCCACCGGCGGCTTAAAAGGGGCCATCAAGGAATTTTATTTTAATTGGAACGGCGACACGATATTCAATGACAGCATGAGCGGCACTGCGCTGGACACATTCGTCTTTTCAAAAACTTTTCCGCCCGAGGCCGTGACCGTGCGCATGAAAGCCGAGGATTATGACGGCGAATACAGCGCCGTCGACAGCATGCAGTTGGTCATAAATCCGAGCCGTCCCCGGATCGATAGCATCAGCGCCCCCTCTAAGGTTGCCAAAGCGGCAAATTGTACATTGTCGGTTTCCGCAAGCGATACCGGCGGCGTGATTCAATCTTTTTTATGGGCGAAGGACGGAGCGAATTTTTCCGATACTACCGCTCACGGGGCCTTCTTCGTTTCGTTCACGGACACCGGTGAAAAGGCAATATTGGTAAAAGCGCGCGACAATAAATCCGTTGAATCCGCCATCGATACTTTCCATATTGGGATATACAATAAAATTTATGCGACTTTCTATAACGGCAATGGCAACACGGGCGGGACGGCGCCGGTTGACAAAAACAAGTACATCCAGGGGCAGAGCGATACGGTACTTGACAACACCGGGGCCCTGGTAAAGCCCGGCTTTGCTTTTTCGGGCTGGAACACCATGGTCGACGGGCGGGGCGCGAGCTATGCCCCGGGTTCGATCTTAATAATAGACACTGCCAACGTGACCCTGTATGCGCAATGGACGAACGTCCCCACCTTTACCGTAACGTACAACGGGAACACAAGCGCCGGCGGGAACGTCCCGACGGACACCGCTCACTACATTCTTGGACAGAGCGTCACGGTCATGGGCAACACCGGATCGCTGGCGAAGGCCGGGTTTACGTTTATAGGGTGGAACACGCAGGCAAACGATTCGGGCATAAGCTACGCCACGGGCGTGACCTTTTCAATGGGTTCTTCCAATGTGACCTTATACGCGCAATGGACGGCGAACCCGACGTATACCGTGACCTATGACGGGAATGGCGGCACGGGAGCCGTTCCGATTGATAATAATAATTACACTACGGGCGCGATGGTCACCGTACTCGGCAATACGGGGCCACTGGTAAAAACGGGGTTCACGTTTGTCGGATGGAACACCCAGTCAAATGGCGGCGGCACGGGCTATGCAACGGGAGTGACTTTTTCAATGGGTTCCTCAAACGTGATAGTGTACGCCCAGTGGACGGCAAACCCGACCTATACCGTAACGTATAACGGGAACACGAATACCGGCGGGACCGTCCCGAAGGACAATAATAATTATTTATCCAATTCAACCGTCACGGTGCTCGGCAATACCGGGTCTTTGGTGAAAACCGGATACACCTTTGTGGGATGGAACACCAAAGCAAATGACAGCGGGACGAGCTATACGGGGGGCGCGATTTTTCAAATGGCTTCAGCCAACGTGGTCTTGTACGCGCAGTGGACGGTTATTCCGACCTTTACGGTCACGTATAGCGGCAACGGCAGCACCGGCGGGACGGCCCCGACCGACAATAACCACTACACGCTTGGCCAGAGCGTCACCGTGCTGGGCAACACCGGGACGCTGGCAAAAACCGGGTTTACGTTTATCGGATGGAACACGCAGGCAAACGATTCGGGCATAAACTACGCGACGGGCGTGACCTTTTCAATGGGTTCTTCCAATGTGACCTTATACGCGCAATGGACGGCGAACCCGACCTATACCGTGACGTATAACGGCAATGGCGGAACGGGAAACGTTCCGATTGATAATAACAACTACCCTGCGGGCGCGACCGTCACGGTACTCGGCAATACCGGGCCCCTGGTAATGACGGGGTCCACGTTTGTCGGCTGGAACACGCAGGCAAACGGCGGCGGGACGAACTATGCGGCCGGGACGACTTTTTCAATGGCTTCCGCCAGCGTGGTTTTATATGCCCAGTGGTCGGTTAACCCGACCTATACCGTAACCTATAACGGGGACACGAGCACCGGCGGGACCGCACCCAAGGACGGCAATTTTTACTTGACAGGAGCGTCCGTCACGGTGCTGGGCAATACCGGGCTGCTGGTGAGGAACGGATATGCCTTTTCGGGCTGGAACACCAAGGCCGACGGCAGCGGGACGAGCTACGCGGTTGGCGCGACGTTCCAAATCGCCTCCGCCAACGTGACCTTGTTCGCGCATTGGGTCCCCACCTTTACCGTAACCTATAACGGCAACACGAGCACCGGCGGGACCGCCCCGGCGGACAATAACAGTTACTTGACGGGAGCGACGGTCACGGTTCTCGGCAATATCGCGTCTTCACCTCTTGTCAAAACCGGAAACGCATTCGCGGGGTGGAACACAAAAGCGGACGGCACGGGGACAAGCTACGCGGTCGGCGCGACCTTTGCAATGGGGACTTCCAACGTGATCCTGTACGCCCAGTGGACACTCGTGGCCACTTATACCGTTACGTATAACGCCAACGGAAGTTCCGGCGGGTCCGTCCCCACGGACAATACTCCTTACACGTTCGGCCAAAGCGTCAGGGTGCTGGGCAACACCGGATCACTGGTGAAAACCGGATTTACTTTTATCGGGTGGAACACGCAGGCAAACGGCGGGGGCATCACCTACACGCCAAGCGTGTCCTTTACGATGGGGTCTTCAAACGTTGTTTTATACGCGCTGTGGACGGCCCTTCCCACGTTTACCGTAATAGCCACGTCAGGCGCCAACGGGTCGATTTCACCAAACGGCTCGGTAACGGTCGTGCAAGGGGCAAGCCAAACGTTTACCATGACGCCCGCGACGAACTATCACGTGGCCAGCGTCCTTGTTGACGGCGTTTCACAAGGCGCGGTCGGCACCTATACCTTTACTAATGTTACCGCATCTCACGCCATTGCCGTGACGTTTGCCATCAACACCTTTACCATCACGGTAACGGCGGGCGCCAACGGCACGATTGCGCCCGGGACGGAAATCGTCAATGCGGCGACAAACCACACCTTTACCATTGCGCCCGCGGCAAACTATCATATCGCCAATGTTTTGGTTGACAATGTTTCAGCAGGCACTGGCGGGACTTACACCTTTACCAACGTTCTCGCCGCTCATACCATTAGCGCGACGTTCGCCATCAATACCTTCACAA
>JBAVGL010000002.1:0-1525 GCA_049684795.1 Chitinivibrionales bacterium
CTATTATTGATAATACAGAACGGTTTGCTATAATTATAAGCGGATCTTTAATAATTTAATCACTAAAAATTTTTATTATGAGAAAGTTGAAAATTGGTCTGACTGCTGGAATACCGGCGGCGGCCTCATTAAGCAATGCATTGACAGAAAAAGCACAGACCCGTGGAAAAAAAGCTGAAGTATGCCGAAACGGCACATAGGCCATGATCTTGCCCGGCAACGGGCAATAAAAAACTCCGTGCGGAATATCTTCCGCACGGAGTTTTTTATTGGAGGCATCTTTTTTCTTTTTAATACCAGACTTCACGAAGGATTGGAAAGAGTTTTTTATAAAAAGAGCATCTGGTCCTTTAATAAACTTTTAATTCACTTTCTGCTATAATAAGGTAAAATAACAATAAAAATATGGTTAAAAAATCAAACGAAGAGACGGCGGAAAAAACAAAAAAAGAAGACGTAAAACAGAAAGAAGGCAGCACGAAAGAACTCAACAGCCTGCTTTCGTCTCTCCAGGAAAAGTTCGGCGAAGGCGCGATCATGAAGCTTGGCGAGATAAGCCACGTGAACGTCTCCGTAATTCCATCGGGATCGTTCTCGCTTGATCTCGCGCTTGGCGTGGGAGGGTTCCCGCGCGGAAGGGTCGTTGAAATTTATGGTCCTGAATCAAGTGGAAAAACAACCTTGGCATTAAACGTCATCGCACAAGCGCAAAAACAAGGCGGCCGTGCGGCATTCATTGACGCCGAACACGCGATGGACCCTGAATATGCCGCGAAGCTCGGCGTGAACGTGAACGAGCTCCTTATTTCCCAACCGGATTGCGGCGAGGACGCCTTGAACATCTTAGAGAGTCTCGTGCGTTCCGGAATGATATCGGTCGTCGTCGTCGATTCCGTCGCGGCGCTCACGCCGCGCGCGGAACTTGAAGGTGAAATGGGGGCCCAGCATGTCGGACGCCAGGCGCGGATGATGGCACAAGCCCTTCGCAAGCTGACTGCGATCGCAAGTCAAAGCCAGACGCTTATCATTTTCATCAACCAGCTCCGCATGAAAATCGGGATTATGTTCGGTAATCCCGAAACGACGCCTGGCGGGCTCGCGCTCAAATTCGCCGCGTCGGTGCGTATCGACATCCGCCGCATTGCCCAGGTCAAAAAAGGCGAGGAGATCGTAGGCAATCGCGTAAGGGCAAAAGTGGTGAAAAACAAAGTTGCTCCGCCGTTCAGACTTGCGGAGTTCGACATCCTTTTCGGTGAAGGCATTTCCTACGAAGGCGACGTTTTGAACGCGGCGGTTACTCGGACCGTGGTCAAAAAATCGGGCGCAAGCTTCAGTTTTGACGGTGAAAAGCTCGGCGTCGGATTTGAGAATGCGCGCGTAAAACTGAAGGAAGATAAAAAACTGTTGGATATGATCAAAAAGAAAGTGGTGGAGGCAATGAAAGACCCGAACGTAAAATTGATTAAAAATCCCAAAGAAGAGGAGTGATAATTTTCGCTTCTATTGCAGATGTGCAACAGCTGTC
>JBAVGL010000003.1:0-6707 GCA_049684795.1 Chitinivibrionales bacterium
GCCATTGCCCTGTCGCTTGAAGAAGTACGTCGTATTAAAACGTCGGGAATCACCGCCGAAGAACTCGAACACGCCAAGCGGATTCTTATCGACGGGTTCCCTTCCATGTTCCGCTCTGCCGAAGATATCGTAGAAAATTACGCGGACAATGAATACCTGAAAAGGCCTCTTGACCATTTTACCGCGTATCCGGACAAAATAAGCGCGATCACGGCGGGCGACATTCAAGCCATGGCGAAAAAATATCTCGATCCGTCGGCATTTTCATTTGTCGTGGTCGGAGACACGTCGGCGATTTTCAAGAGCGACACCGTCCAGGGTTTTTCCCTGCGCAGCCTCAGACCTTCGAAATATGTCGCTCCAGATTCCATTCCAAATCTTCTCTGAAAAAAAGGCCTCTCCATGAAAATAGGGATTTTTATCCATTCCCAATCGGGTCACACTTCCACGTTAGGCATGGCAATTGTTCATAAACTCCGGGAAAAAGGCCATGACGTTGACATAGAATTGCTCAGGTCCGTAAAGCGCGCCCGACCGCTCATGAAGCATGTTGAACTTAAAAATGTCCCGGAAATCAACGGCTACAACGTAATCGTTCTCGGCGGCCCCGTCTGGGCTTTTCATCCGTCACCGCTTCTATTGTCATTGATTGATGAAATCCCCCATCTCAAAAATAAAAAGGCCCTTTGTTTTGTTACAACCGGATTTCCCGGAATATTTTCAGGCGGTAAAAGCGTTCTCGGAAAAATCGATGCAAAGCTCGACGCTCTCGGCGCAACCGTCCTAAAAGGCGAACCGTACCGCTGGGGTCTATGGCTTGACAAGAAACGTATGGAACATGCCGCGGAAAAAATATGCGACGCCATTCTTTAGTTACTGTGTCTGAATTATCTGCGCGGCACGCCTGGGGCAGACGGCTGGTTGATTTATAATTTTTCCAGGAGCAACCCTATGGCAAAAAAATCTTCAAAACCGGACACGTCCGACATATTCGATCTCGACCTTCACCACAAATACCTTTTCTTCCGGCGCACCAAGATTGTCGCCACCATCGGCCCGGCCTCCTCGTCGCCCGAAAAACTCCGACGTCTTATCTGGAAAGGGCTCAACGTGGCGCGGATCAACTTTTCGCACGGCAGGGCCGAAGACCATCTTGAAACAATCCATTTGATTCGGAAAATATCGGGACAGTTGAAAAAACCGGTCGCAATACTGGGCGACCTTTGCGGGCCTAAAATAAGGGTGGGCGAATTTCAAAACGGTTCAATTACTCTCAAGGATGATGCAACGGTGACGATCACCACTAAAGAGGTGCTGGGAAGCGAAAAACTGATCCCGTCCCAGTATAAAAACCTGGTAAGGGAAGTTGTTCCCGGTCATTCCATCCTTCTCGACGACGGTAATCTCGAACTGAAGGTGATTAGAAAAAATAAAGACACGGTTGAGGCCAAGGTAGTGCACGGCGGCGTGCTTAAGGACAAAAAAGGCATGAACCTTCCCAATACTAAGTTGCATATCGTGGCGCTCACGGAAAAAGACAGGAACGACGTTTTATACTGCATCAGAGGCAAGGTCGATTATATCGCGTTGTCTTTCGTAAGAAAACCCGCCGACATAACAGACCTTAAAACCTGGCTCAAACGGCATAGATCCGATATTCCGGTGATCGCGAAAATAGAAATGCCCGAAGCGCTTACGAACATACACGGCATCATCGATCTCGCCGATGGTATCATGGTGGCGCGCGGTGATTTGGGCGTGGAACTTCCGGCAAAGAAAGTCCCCATCATTCAGAACAAACTCATACAGATCGCCAATCAAATGAACAAGCCGGTGATCGTGGCCACGCAGATGCTCGAAAGCATGATCGACCATTCACGCCCCACTCGCGCCGAGGTCGCCGATGTTGCGGGTGCGTGCCTCGCGGGCTCGGATGCGGTTATGATGTCTGCTGAAACGGCGTCAGGCAATTACCCGATAGAAGCGTTCGAAACCATGGATTCCATCCTGCGGGAAACGGAAGCTTACCAGTTTTTTTCGCAAGGCGGAAAGTTCAATAAACCAGTACATGAAAGCACAAATGGCCTTCTGGATGCTATAGGCGACGCGGCCGCGCAGCTGTCCCGCGACCTCATGGTACACTGTGTTTTCGTTCTCACGGTATCGGGTTATTCAGCGAGGATGGTATCGTCGGACAGGCCCGCGGCGCCTATCATGGCGCTTACGCATTCCGAAGCCGTGGCCCGGCGCATGCACCTGCTCTGGGGCGTGTATCCTCAGCTCATTAAAAAGAAAATGTCAACGCACGACTACATCAACTACGGCGAGATTGTCCTGAAAAACATGCATCTCGCGAAAAAAGGCGATTTCGTCATCATGATTTCCGGCCTGCGCGACATCGGCGCGAAAGCCACCGCTATCATGGTCCACAAGGTGAGTTAACACTCCGGATTTATTTACTTTTGCAGAAAACTCATAATTTTATTATATTACCAGGATAAGCGTTTGACAGGTAGAAATGTTCTTGTCAATTGTCATATCAATCCTTGGGCGAACGGGCCGGTCTTTTCTTCTTTACATCCCAAGGCTTTTTGAGGAGGAAAAATGAAAAAAATATCGAAAACCATTTTCGTGGCACTTTTATTGAGTGCTCTTGTGGCCGCGCAGTCCTTGGTGACTCCGGTATTCGTATACAAGGACGGTTATGCTGGAATGACCGGATACAGCGGAAGCAGTAAAAGCATTACCGTGGACGGGAGTGCTAATCAGATCACAGGTTGGATTACGTTCCAGACACAAGGCATTGATATGGCAAATATTACAAAGGCCACACTTGCAATATATATCGAGGCGTTAAATGCACCTGGCACTCTGAAAACCTTTGCCCTCACAAGCCCTATCAATATGCCCGAAAACAACGTTCCTTTAAACAGCATCATTTATAATAGTTCCGGCGTTCCGGACGCTACAATTTCCCTGGGTACTTCCGACATCGAAAAAGTTGTTCAACTGGATATTACTACCGTTCTGAAGGCAGGTGGGTTCAATGGAATTGCGTTGACCTCCGACGATGGCCTGAACATGACATTCAGCGCAAAGGAAGGCGCCCTTAAGCCGATGATATTTTTAACCACCGATGTAGACTCTGCCGCTTCGAATTGGATTACTGGAAACGCTCCGCCGCAAACCTCAATCGGCAAACCAAACGACCTATTCCTTGAAGTCGCAAATGGGGACGTTTATCAAAAAGGAACTACAGGGTGGGTTTTTGTGACGAATATCATCGGGCCCGCCGGGCCCATCGGGCCGGCAGGCAATAATGGCACAGCCGGGCAGATTGGTCCCCAGGGAATTGCCGGGCCATCCGGACCTCAAGGCGTCCCAGGGCCTACGGGACCAGCCGGCCCTACTGGTCCGATTGGTCCTCAGGGCTTGACAGGCCTCACCGGCGCCACCGGACTTCAGGGTGCTACAGGCGCTACGGGAGCTACCGGCGTTGCCGGCGCCATCGGGCCTGCAGGAGCTGCTGGAGCAACCGGTCCCACTGGCCTGACCGGGGCAACAGGAGCTACTGGTGTTACCGGATCTATCGGGCCCCCCGGGCCAGCCGGAGCTATTGGGCCCCAAGGACCTCCGGGTACAACGGGAGCCACGGGAGCTGCCGGGCCTGCTGGGCCAACCGGAGCAACGGGATTGCAGGGACCGATCGGCCCAACCGGGCCGAAAGGCGACATGGGACCTCAAGGGGCGCAGGGAACTCCCGGCAACGGGTGCAAGGCCGTTTTCGTGGGAGGCGACGGGCAATCGATAGGTTTGTCAACCTCAAGCAGGGCAATTTCACGGACAATCACGGTAACCGCTTCCGGCCCGGGGCTGATCATATTCAAGGCAAGCGGATATTTCAACTTTCAGAGCACGAACTGGACGACCGCGAGGGCTTCGCTTTCGCTGGTGAACAATGCAATCGACGTAAATTATGTGGGCATTGCCAGCGGTCGTTCCAGCAGCAATGCCAATGCGGCCTATTCGGTCATGCGCAACATGGTTGTAAGCAGTGCTGGCACATATACGGTGTACCTGGTCGGAGACTTGGCCAGCAGCAATAATGCAAGCATGGTGGTGAATAATGCTACGGGCATTTTTACGCCCAATTAGAAACTGTACGGGTTAGCCGGGGTTATGGTATGAAAAGGCTCCTGAAATATTCGTTTTCTTATTCCGCCATTATTGCCGGATTTCTTCTCATCTCGATGGAATCTCCCGGAACGATGGGGGCTGAAAATCCGGTTACGGCGATTCGCGGGGAGCGGCCGCCAATAGACTTGTCCAAAGTGCCTGTCGATGCTTATGAAAAGGGAATTATCCGTATTAAATTCAAGCCGGAAATGACTCAGTACCTTGACACTGCTTATATTGATCGTTCCGCGGACGGGACTATACAATTCGGACTTCCTGCGGTTGACAACCTGAACCGGAACTATCATGTGAATAATTTTAGTCTGCTGTTTAGCCGTAAAAATAACAGAAAGGAATTTTCCGCCAGGCACCGTTCATGGGGGTTTCATTTGTGGCACAGGCTGGAACTGGATTCCAGCGCTGACATCCTAAAAATAATCTCCGAATATAAAAATCTTCCCGAAATAGAATTGGCCGAACCGGAGTTTAAGAAAACAATGCTGTGGGTCCCCAATGATTCACTGTTTTCCAAACAGTGGAACTACCATAATACCGGGCAGAACGGCGGAACCGCCGGATGTGACATCCACCTGCCCGAAGCATGGGACATCGCCAGGGGAAACCCGGGCGTCATCGTAGCAGTTATCGACGGCGGCATCAAATATGACCATCCCGACCTGGCCGGCAACATGTGGCAAGGCAGGGGATACAACTTTATAAACGGCAATACCACCATCACTCCCTACTTCCACGCCACGCATGTTGCCGGCACCATTGCCGCGCTCACTAACAACAATTCTGGAGTGTCGGGCATTGCCGGCGGGACCGGTTCGGGTGACGGCGTCCGCTTGATGTCCTGCCAGGTTTTTACCGCCACGACGCAGGGAGGCTTTGATCAGGCTTTCATATTTGCCGCGGACAGCGGCGCCGCCATAGCGCAAAACAGCTGGGGCTATACCACCGTGGGCG
Organism: Chitinivibrionales bacterium; assembly: GCA_049684795.1. Lineage (GTDB taxonomy): Bacteria > Fibrobacterota > Chitinivibrionia > Chitinivibrionales > FEN-1185 > JBAVGL01. Next base: position 5,146 of record JBAVGL010000003.1, read on the forward strand.
TTTACGAACAGTCAGTGCTTGACGCAATAGATTATTTCAACCAGAATGGAGGGGGCACGGTCCTTGCCGGAGGAATCGCGATTTTCGCGGCGGGCAATAACAATTCTTCCGGTCAGTGGTATCCGGGATGCTATTCGGGGGTGGTTGCGGTTGCCGCGACGAACAATAATGACGTTCGGTCGTATTATTCGAATTACGATACCTGGGTTGCGCTCTCCGCCCCGGGCGGAGAAATGACGTCCAATACCGACCCCAAAGGCATATTAAGCACCTATGCGTCCACCCCCGATACGCTGTATAATTTACTTCAGGGAACTTCCATGGCCTGTCCGCATGTTTCCGGGGTCGCTGCGCTTGTGCTTTCGTATATTCCCGGAAAATTGTCCTCCTCCGACCTCAAGGCCATTTTACTGGGTTCAACCGACAATATCAACGCGTTAAACCCTTCCTATGCGGGAAAACTAGGCACCGGACGCCTCAACGCGTACAAGGCCCTTCTTGCCGCGCAGCCTTTTTTGTCGGCTGTGTCCAATCCTCTTGCTTTCAGCGCGACCGTCCTTGACCCGAGCCAAGTTAATCTCGCCTGGGAAAAAGACTCTGCCGGCGATGATGTCATGGTGGCATGGAATTCGGCACCGTCCTTCGGCATGCCGGCGGCCGGCACCGCATACGGATCGGGACAGACGCTTTCTGGCGGAGGCACGGTGCTGTACAATGGCCCGGCATTGACATTTGCGCATTCGGGGCTTTCGGGAGGAACATCTTATTATTATAAGGCATGGTCCGTCAACGGTTCGAATGCCTATTCTACAGGAAGGACCGCGTATGCCGACATGCAAGGCGTCTCACGTGTGATCACGGTGTCGGTTCCGGGGCCGGGACTCATCATTTTTGAAGCAATGGGGTATTTTGTTTTCACGAACAACGCCTGGTACACCGCGCGCGCATCGCTATCGCTGGCCGACACGGTGGACAATAATAACATGGTCCTGGTTTCGGGACGCTCAACCGGCTTAAGCTCAAGCCCGTATGATATCACACGGGCCTTGACCGTGCAATCGGCGGGCAACTATTCCGCTTTTCTTATAGGCGACATGGGCACGGGCACCGGTGCTTCGCTCACAAGCAACAACGTTTCAGCCCAGTTTTTCCCCTATTGAAGAACAAAATGGCGTATTAAATTGCTCCGTATCCTCTTCAGCGTTCTTTTTTAATCTGCCTTGTAAACTTTTCTTTCTTCTGCAAAAGGCCTATTTTTGCGTATTTTTTGCATGCTTTCTGTGTTTAGAGCCTTTGTGATGACGACGGTGTTTTGTCTTTAATTTCTGTTTGGTTGAAGATCGCATCACGCTTGATCCCGTGCTCGTTTGCGTTTCCTGGGCCTGAATGCCTGCGGCGGCCAATGTGAAAAAAGCAATTAAAATTAATGGTAAAAACCTTTTCATGTTACACCTCCAGAATAAGTTTGTTAAAATACTTCGTATTTAACAAATAAATAAAAATATCTAATGTTTAAAAAAAATAGTTCCGATACACTATAATAAGATTAGTCTCTGTAGCCT
>JBAVGL010000004.1:0-1773 GCA_049684795.1 Chitinivibrionales bacterium
GATTTAAAGTATATTTTTCCCGTCGAATAATCATACAAAATACGATGTTACAAAGTTTTTCACAAGCGAAAGTATTGACATTCATCGGAGAATACATTTATCTTAGTAACTCTTGCTTAAATTATGCTGCTTTGAATTATCTTAAGCAGGTTGGTTTTGTGCGGGAGTAACTCAATGGTAGAGTGTAACCTTCCCAAGGTTAAGGTTGCGAGTTCGATCCTCGTCTCCCGCTTTTTAATTTTCCGACCCCATTGCAATTTTCGCGGAAATTTCTTGTAATTCATTCCCGACGCTTGACACGACGCTTTTCCAGTCGCCCGGGGAAGGCTGGCGAAAAATACGCATCGTCGGATACCACGGGCTGTCCTGGCGGTCGCGAAGCCAGCGCCAGCAACTGTCGAACCGGTTGAGGAGCCAGACCGGTTTTCCCAGAGCGCCGGCCAGATGAGCCACCGCCGTGTCCACGCTGATGACAAGGTCGAGATTGGAGATAAGCGCGGCCGTGTCGGCAAAATCATCGCATGCGTCCATCAGGTCGATCAGTTCGAATTCCCTCGGCGCGGGCGGGCCGTCCTTTTGCAGGCTGTAAAACCGGACGCCGGTAATGTCCATGAGCGGAGCGAGCAAACCGGCGGCCATTGACCGCCTGCGATCAACGGCGATAAGGTCGGGCGATTGAATGCGCGGTTTTCCGGCCCAAGCCAGCCCGACCGCAAGCCTTTTGACGCCGGCATGCGATATCCGGTTCTTCCATGCATCGATATTTTCCCGGTACGCGGAGAGATAAGGGATTTGCGCCGGGATCGTTTCAGGGCTGGTATTGAAAACCATCGGTAAACTCATCGTCGGACAGAAATAATCATGTTCAGGAAGTTGCCCGCCCTGGGCGACCACGCATTCGACCTTGGCAAGCGTTGTCAGGAGCTTGACAAGCGACGGCTGCACCTCCATTACCACGTGAAGACCGCGTGCCGCGGCCATTGGGGCATAACGGCAGAATTGTATGGTGTCGCCGAGCCCCTGCTCGGCCCGGACAAGCAGTACCCTGCCGCGGGCCGTCTCGCCCAGCCAGAGCGGCTTTGCGGAATTCCGCCTGGCATTTGCAAACGGAGACGTTTTCCAGCGCCATTCGTAGGCGCGCCATCCTTCGTCGAATTGGCCGGAAGCAAGCAGCGCCATCGAAAGATTCTTTAGATAATCCGGACAATCGCCTTTCAAGGAGATCGCCTGTGTATAGGCCGCGATGGCTTCGGGAAGCTTTCCGACGGCCTCCAGCGCGTTGCCCAGATTATTGAGCGCTTCAGGATGGTCCGGTTTCAGCGCCAGCGCCTTTAAGCAAAGGGCGATGCTGTCAGCAAACTCTCCCTGATGGTAAAGGGCCAGCGCGAGATTGTTCAGCGCATTCGGATAGTCCGGCCGAAGCGCCAGGGCTTTCTTGTACAGCGGGAGGCTCTCAGAGAAAGCTCCCCGGTTGTGGAGGACCGTGCCGAGGTTGTTGAGGGCATCCGGATAATCCGATTTGAGCCTAAGGGCGCGGCGGAAAAGGTCTTCCGCGGCATCCAACCGGACCAGAGAAAGACATACCATGCCCAGATTATTGAGCGGAAGAACAAAATCGGGCCGGGCGGCGATTGCGCGGGTGAAATAATCCGCCGCTTCCGTCAATGACCCTTTATTTTTAAGGACCACGCCAAGATCGTTAAGCGCCTCAGGATATTTTGGATCTATGGCAAGGGCGTCATTGAACGCCTTGATCGCTTTGTCTTCATCATT
>JBAVGL010000005.1:0-2146 GCA_049684795.1 Chitinivibrionales bacterium
CAACTTTATCTATAATATAAGGTCTCCGGCGGGCAGAAGACAAGAATAACCTTATGTATTAAAATGTCATTTGATATGGATGTTTATAACTCGACTTTGCACCCGATAATGGGCGTAATGCCGAAAGGCTTGACCGGCTGGAGGGCCACTCCGTCAAACTCATAATCCAGGGTTGGCAGATTATTAAACAGGTTGAGGATTTCGACAAAAGATTCCACGCGCCAGTTTCGATAATGGGTGGTAAAACAATAGCGGACGTTCGTGGTGATTATTTTGTCCAATCGTTGGGAATTAAAACCTTCGTTCGAGCTGTACTGCACTGATTTTCTGCCGATGCAATCCGTCACTATAATCTCAGGCGAGTAAGGCCTGCCGCCGGTTCCTTGCACCGACATCGAAAATTGATGCTTGTCCAGAAATTGGACTCCGCCTGACGCTGAAAAGGTGTAACCGACGTTTACCCAGTCGTCGTGCCAGGAACCGTCGGAGAATTTGTCTTTAATGTCGAACACCGAACCGCTTAACGAATAGAAAAATCGTCGTGAATGATTATGTTGCAATGACAACTCCACGCCGTACGCCTTACGGTCGGAGTTTTGCGGGGGCAAAACGATTTTTCCCGCGCTGTCGGCGTAAAAAAGATCCTGCGCGTACGGCGTGCTGTAAGGATATTCACGATCATACCATTTATGGTAAAGCCCGCACTTTGCATCGAAACTTTTAAAAAAAGTTTTATCATAGCCAACGGATGTTTCCCAGCAGCGTAACGGCTGCATTTGATGCAATAGCCGGGTTTCAATGGCCTTTAATGAATCGTTTGTTAACGCGTAATATTGCGCAAGGTATTGATAGGTCAGCGAGGGCATGTCGGACGGCAATTGACGATACACGCCGAAACCGCCGGTAATTGTCCCGATGTGATGAACGTCATACGCCGCGGAAAGCCTGGGCGAGAAAGCTAAATTGTCAAGCATTTTGAAATAATCCGCCCGAAGGCCCAGCGACCCCTTGAATTGCTCATAGGACACATCGAAGGAAGCAAACGCTCCGTATTCCAGGTCGTCAAGATGAGCCGATTTTTTCGAGGGTTTTAGGAAAAACGTGTCGGTCACGGGTTGGTTTTTCTGATCGCAGGCGATACATGTCCCGGTATTTTGGGATTCATTGGATGATGCAAAGTCATACGCGACAGTTTGAGCATGAATTCCGTAGGACACGGAAGATTTCTCCGAAACCGAACTGGTCGACTTAGTTGAAAGCGTATACCGGATTCGATTGTCGATTTCCTGTGCTATCGGGTTATTAGCGTATTTTTGGGCAAAAAACTGGTCGGTAAACGATGCAAGACTGTCGGAATCCGATCCGTCACGGAAAGAGACGGATACATGGATTTCGTGAGCGGACCGTTCGGAAGAATACCGCAAGGATACTCCGGCGCCGCCCTGAAATATTCTTTGAATCTGATTATCGACATTGGAAAACATTTGAGGTTGCATCTCATCGGACATCACGCTAATGGGGTAGGCATACCGGTACCAGTTGAAGGAGAGGATACCCGTTGTCGATAATTCAAGATTATCATTTTTCAACATGCCGAATTTTCCATATACGTCACCCAATTTGGGGATTCCTTTGCCAACGATTGCCGAGCGAATCGGCGTAAAATCAACGTATCGGCCGGCAAGCACATAGGACCTGTTGACCCCCCAAAAGGGGCCTTGCATGGAAAACATGCCGCCGGTATTCTCAATGCCGGGGGCCATCTGGAAATGGTCGTTCGGTCCGTTTTTCATCGTTATATCTACTACCGAGGAAATTCTTGGCGGATATGAAACCGGAATGTTCTCGGCGAAAAATCTGACTGAATCGACAAAATCGGTATTGATGAATCCGATCGGGCCGCCGGCCCCGTCCGCCGTTGAAAAGTGATTGATATTTTCCATTTCAATACCGTCCACGAGGAATACCACCTCGGATGGACGCCCGCCGCGGACATATAAGGTATTATCGTATCCTTTACCGATGCCGGAAACGGTTGAAGGGAGCGTCCCGATATACCGGCTTATATCATTCGCCGCGCCGGCCGAGGTCGTGATATCGTATGATGTAAACTTCGTTGAAGACAGGGCGGGGAGCGATTTATTGT
>JBAVGL010000006.1:0-16096 GCA_049684795.1 Chitinivibrionales bacterium
CTCTAAATTATGCGCAATTACTTAAGACCGTATGTATAAATTAGTGTATTTGTTTTGAATATAATAATAACCGCTGCTGCCGGTCACCTGAACGAACTTCCATTCCTGGTAAGGGGTCTGATTCGTAAAACTTTTATAGCAACTCGCGTCCACGGAATTTTGGACGATATTTACGCCGTTGACGCCGGGAGATTTCACGGGATTTGCGGGCTGTAAATATTTACCGCCCCTAAGGTTGCAGATTTTATACCACGTATTAGGATCGGGAAACGCCCCAAAAGATAATGTGGCGCATACAAGTACTAATAAAACGACTAACTTCTTCATGGTAATTTTCCTTTTTTGGTTAATTAACAATTGATTTTTCACCGTTATTACATATTAAATCAAGGTCTTTTTTATGCCGGTTGCCTCCTGTTCTATTGAGGAATTTAAGAATTAAAAAGCCATTGATCGCCATTCAATACAATCCTCAATTTTTTTAATGGATTAACATAAATTATGGTTTTTAATTAAAAAATGACATTTTTTTCACTTTTTTAAAAGCCCTGCCTTTGGCTTTAATAAAGGGAGAGCGGGGAAATTCCTGTTACCTGAAAGTAAATCAGAATGTGAAAATAGGCGGTAATAATCATTGCCGGGGATAGTTATCAATGCCAAAATGAACAATCATGAAAAACGAGTTAATCCAACAAAACGGCAAGGCATTTTTTGAGGCATTGGGCGGTATCCGCGTCGATATTGCCGAGCTTTTTTCTTAGCCGCAAAGTGTCAATGGCGCGGATTTGATCAACCAAAATGTCGGACGGATCTTTCAATCCGGCATCATGCGGTTCTAAATGCACCCGCAGCAATTCCGCTTTAGGTTGTGTAATGGGAAGGCTGGGACGCGGATTTTAAGCGATGCCATGAGCTTGGTGAAGATGCATTACTCATTCCCGATGATCTCGATGCGGATCAGTGGAGTATTAGGCCCCGAATCGATATAAATGACAAATTACAGCCGTTTCGCCTTTTCCCCCACAATCCCTATCTTGGCCTCAAACCGTTCGAGCGCTTTCCCCTCCAGTCCCGCGTTTTTTCCATTAAGAAGATTTTTCAGCGCGGTCATTTCATTTCTTGAAAACTTGACGGCATGGAGAACATGCTCGTCAAAGGCCTCGAAAGCAACGGGACATACGGTTTCTCCAATCGAATGCATGACCGAAGCGTATTCCCGTATTTCCAATTGCGCGTGCGGATCGAGCCGCAGCATGAGAAAACGGAACAGGTTATGCAGGTCGATCTGCCAGTACCATTCGGTATAGAGCGACAGGGGCAACGCGATGCGCGCAAGCTCGCGCGCGACATCGGTTTTGAGGAGCGCCTCGTAGCGACGGTAGGCGTCTTTCTGGCCTTGTTCCAATAAATCAAGTACTTGTTTTTTCAGCCCCGCGGTGATTTTTTCGGCGGAACGGCCCTGCTTGTTATTGGCGCTTTGCAGGGCGATGGCGCTATTGTCGGGCACGTAGAATTCGTCCTTCATGACGCTGTAACGCCCTGATATCTCATTGACGCGCGCGGTGCGGTGCCGTATCCATTGCCGGGCCACGAAAATGGGCAGTTTGACGTGAAAGGTAAAAACCACCTGCTCGAAGGGCGAGGTGTGGTCGTCCCTGAGAAGACGGTTAATGAGCCTTTTGTCATCGGAGACGGTCTTCGTGCCCTTGCCGTAGGATACCCGCGCGGCCTCGACAATGCGTTCGTCATTGCCCATGTAGTCGACCAGGCGGACGAAACCCTTGTCAAGGACCTTGAACTTTTTGTCCAGGATCTTGTCGGCTTCGGGAACTATGCAATGGGCCATGGTTTTTCCTGAAAAGTTTAGTGAATAGCCTGCGATGCCGTTTCGGCACGCAGGTAAGGTACTCTAAGTCCAAAGGCTCCACGTCTTACGCGTAGATCCTTCAGACCAAGAGTACCTAATATCTGTAATGCTCCGCCTTATACGGGCCTTCGGCGGGCACGCTGATGTAATCGGCCTGCTTCTCGGACAATTTCGTCAGCTTGACGCCGATTTTTTCAAGGTGCAGCCGGGCAACCTCTTCGTCGAGGCGCTTGGGCAGGCGATACACGCCCACCCTGTACGTGTCTTTGTTTTTCCACAGATCGATCTGCGCGAGCGTCTGGTTTGTAAACGAGTTCGACATCACGAACGAAGGATGGCCGGTCGCGCAGCCGAGGTTGACCAGGCGGCCCTCGGCCAGCAGGTAAATGCAGTGGCCGTCGGGGAAAATATACTTGTCAACCTGGGGCTTGATATTCACCCGCTTGATGCCCGGGTATTTGTTCAGTTTGTCGACGTGGATTTCATTGTCGAAATGGCCGATATTGCACACGATGGCCTGGTCTTTCATTCTGGCCATGTGGTCGATGGTGATGATATCGCAGTTGCCGGTTGCGGTAACATAAATATCGGCAAAGGGAAGCGCGTCTTCAACGGTGGTAACGCGATACCCGGCCATTGACGCCTGCAGGGCGCAAATCGGGTCGATTTCCGTCACCCATACCTGGGCCTTTTGCCCGGCAAGGGATTCGGCGGAACCCTTGCCCACGTCACCATAACCGCACACGACCGCGATTTTTCCTGAAATCATGACGTCCATGGCGCGCATGATGCCGTCGACCAGCGAATGGCGGCAGCCGTAAATATTATCAAATTTGGATTTAGTGACCGAGTCGTTGACGTTTATCGCCGGCACCAAAAGTTTCTTGGCGCTTTCCATCTGATAAAGCCTGTGCACGCCCGTGGTCGTTTCCTCGGAAACGCCTTTCCACTGCGCCACCACATCGTGCCAGCGCTTCGGCTGTTTTTTGTGCACTTCTTTAAGCAGGTTTTTAATGACTTCTTCTTCGTGGCTCGTGGATGGAGAATCAACCCAATTGTCGCCGTTTTCAAGCTCAAACCCCTTATGGATTAAAAGCGTTGCATCGCCTCCGTCGTCCACGATAAGTTGCGGGCCCATACTGCCAGGAAATGTCAGCGCATGCATGGTGCAGGCCCAGTAATCTTCGAGCGATTCGCCTTTCCAGGCGAACACCGGGATTCCGGCCTTCGCAACGGCAGCCGCGGCATGGTCCTGCGTGGAAAAGATATTGCACGATGCCCAGCGCGCCTGCGCGCCGAGCTTGACAAGCGTTTCGATGAGCACCGCGGTCTGGATGGTCATGTGAAGTGAGCCCGAAATCCGAACGCCCGCGAGCGGTTTTTGCGGGGCATATTTTTCCCGGATCGACATAAGGCCCGGCATTTCCTTTTCGGCTATGTCCATTTCTTTGCGGCCCCAGTCGGCAAGTTCGATGTCCCTGACCATAAATGGCATCGCTTCCCAGATATTTATATGTGGCGACATGATTCAAGGCTCCTTTTGAATTGGAAATTTTATTGTGATTACTGTTTGCTTTATTATTTTCGCTCAGGGAACCCGATTATTTTCAATTTTTTAATATAATTCAAGGGTAGCTTCATTTCCCGATGAGCATTGGCTGGCCGGTGGTTTCGATCACGTCGCGCCACAGGGAGCTTTCGGGGTCCACGCGGTTGCGCTTCGACACGGCAAAGCGTATGGGAAGGTGGACGAAATTGTTGTTCACCAGCGTTATGAGCACCCTGGTCCTTCCCGCCATCGCCGCGTGGACCGCGTTGGTCCCCAGTCGCGCGCAGTAAATGCCGTCGCCGGAATTCGCGGCCGCGCTCCGGATCATGTAGCTGGGATCGATATACTTGACATTGATCTCGATTTTCTGCGCTTTAAAATAGTTTTCAATCTGCTGCTTGAGGAATGTCCCGATGTCGCCGAGCTTTATATTGCCGGAAGCGTCCGTGGCGTTATTTTTTTCAAGCAGATCCTGCCCGGCTCCCTCGGCAATTAAAATCACCGCGTGCCGCCTGCGCTCCAGCCGTTTTGTCAAATGCGCGAAAAGGCCGTTTTCCCCTTCGAGTTCAAAAGGAACTTCGGGAATAAGAACGTAATTCACGTCCCCGGAAGCAAGCGTGGTATGCGCCGCGATAAATCCCGACTCCCTTCCCATCACCTTGACGATGCCGATACCGTTCATGGCGTCCTTGGCCTCCGTGTGCGCGCTGTCAACCGCTTCAACCGCGTAGGATACGGCGGTCTCGAACCCGAACGACCGCTCGACGAAGCTCAGGTCGTTGTCGATGGTCTTGGGGATTCCCACGACCGCTATTTTCAGCCCGCGCTTCTCGACTTCATCGGCTATGGCCAAGGCGCCTTTGAGCGTCCCGTCGCCGCCGATGGTAAAGAGCATGTTGAGGTTCATGCGTTCCATGGAATCCACGATTTCAGCGACTCGGTCACCGCCGCCCCGGGACGAACCAAGCATGGTGCCGCCCGCCCGGTGTATTTCGGCGACCTTTTCGGGCGCCAGCTCCACGACGGGTATTTTAAAATCGGGAAGGAACCCCCGGTAGCCGAAACGGATGCCGGTAATCCTGCGCACGCCATAGCGGTACCACAACGTCATGACGATCGAATGGATCACGTCATTTAACCCCGGACATATACCCCCGCAGGTTACGATCCCCGCATGAACATGCGAAGGGTCGAAGTAAATCTTCTGGCGTGGGCCCGCTATTTCGAGCAGCTGCTCTCTCTTATAGGCGCCCACTTCCACTCCCGGCGTCGCGGTAATGTCGTAGATGATGAGCTGGTCGTCGGATACGAAATTAGTCGTGAATTCGCCCCGATCGTTGGAAAAGGAAATCGGCGACAGGACTTTGGGAACACCTATGATAGGCACGGAAAAATCGAACTGTCGGTTCATTGGACCTTCTTTTTTATGAGGTTGAAAGAACGTATCATTTTATTCAATTACCCATAGACCGAAGTCGCCTGCCTACCAAAGCAATAGCGCAGGCGACTTCGCTCAGGGAACATGAACTTTATAAAATAGATTGTAAACGGAATAATCCTTATTTTTAAACGCAGTGTTAATTATGACGTAACCATACATATTTGTCAATATCCGATTAGTCAATTTTTTAAGCCGAAAAGAACTTTAAAAGCCCGCAAAAAACGATATCTTTGAATTCCCGTGGTAAAGCATATATTTTGAGAGGCTCAATCGTTTAAAAAATGCTCTATGATTAAAAAAACGATATTCCTTTTTATTCTTTTTCTGTCATGCGCGCGGCAAATCCCTCCCGGCGGCGGGCCGGACGACAAGACCCCTCCTTTCGTGCGTTTTTCAATACCTCCGATCGGGACGGTAAAATACCCCGTAAAGGCCAAAATCACCTTCATGTTTTCGGAATGGATCGACAGAAAAACGGCGCAAAAATGCATCAGTATTTACCCGCCCCCTTCCGAGGGGATTAAGGTAAGCGCGTCCGGAAGGACCATTGTAATAAAGCCGGTGGAGGCTTTTTCCGAATCGACCACGTATCATATCGAAATAAACACCTCGCTCAATGATCTGCACGGCAATTCAATCGGCACGCCGTTCCATTTTTTCTTTTCAACCGGGGCGACCATCGACAGCGGGAAAGTTTTCGGTTGCGTTTCCTCTTCCGACCTGAAAGGCTTGCAGCAGCCTAAAGTCGCCCTGTTCGCCTTGGGCGCCACGCCGCCCCCCGACTCGCTTTTGTTCGGGCCGCCCAGCTACGTCGTGCAGACCGACAGTTCCGGCGGTTTTGTTTTCGACCATATCCGCAAAGGCGGCTACGAAATCATGGCCTTTGCCGACGCGAAAGGCAGCAACCGGTTTGATCCGGGAAAGGACGCAGCCTTCGGGCCGGAGGAAAAAACATTTGCGCTGGATTCCGTCATCGGCCCCGTATCACTGTACCCGGTGAAATGCGACACCGCGGCGGACCGGATCGCGTCCATCAAGCCTCTGTCAAACTGGGTCCTGATGGGTTCATGGACGCACAGCGGCGACACCGCCGCGGCATCCTTTTTCCCGGAGTGGCGCATCGAAGGGCTCGACGCAAAATCAAAGGCGCCATCGTGTAAAGAATTCGTGCGGGTGGGAAATTCCCCGAATTTTTTCGTGAAATTGACAGATACAATAAGCCTGGCGCCATACCGGTTCATATACAAAATGCCAGGGTCATTAGTCCGCACGAAAAACGGCCCGTTTGTCGACACTGTCCGTTTCAACGGGATACGCTCTCCCGACACTTTGGCGCCGGCGGTCCTCGCCTTTGTTCCAACCGGCATCGCCGACCTTCGTCCCCATATCAAAATTGTGTGGTCAAAACCAGTGACGGCCCATGCCGAGCTATGGGCAATGGGCGATTCCCTTGGAGATACGGTAAGGCTCTCAATTGGAAAGGAACTGGATGACACCACGATTTTCCGGGTCCAGCGCCCGCTGAAACCCGACCGGCAGTATCGCCTGCTCCTTCCCGACACGCTTTTTGAAGACATCAGCGGAAACCGACCGCGGGACACGGCCTTCGGCAGGTACGGCATTAAAACCATTTCCAGCGAAAATCTCTGCTACAGCTTGAGTGGCGGTGCTTCCTGTCTGTCAAAGGACGATCGGAGGAAATGGCTTTTCCTGCCCCTGGGCGGCAACGGCCAGTACCTTTCCGGCGACAGCGCCGGGCATTTTCGTTTTGATTCGATACCCGCCGGCAAGGGACAAATGGCCAGTTTCATCGATTATAATATGGACGACAAGCCAACGACCGGAAACCTTTTTCCCTGGGTCAGGCCCGAACCGTATCACCTTTTTCCCGATACCATAGAAGCCCGGATGCGATGGGACATAGAAGGCATAGTGGTCCCTGCTTGCGAGGAATGCGCAAGGAAAAAAACCGCCGTAGCGCCAGCGTCCGAAACCAAACAACCCCCGGACAAAAACATTATTCTGCAAAAGAGCAACTAGTCGCCCGGTTATGAAAAGCAAGGACCCAACAAAAACAAAGTCAAATTCCCGGCCCTTAGGCCTCTACTTTATTGGAATTTTCAAACTCGCAAAAGGGCTGCTTGTTCTGGCGCTCGGAATCGGCGTACTAAGGCTCATTAATAAAGACGTCGATGAAATCTTTCTTGAATTAATCTCAAGATTGCACATCGACGCCGAGCACCGATTCATCCAAAGAGTTCTCGCCCATCTGAGCCTTATCGACAATCACACCCTTGAAGCCATCGCCACCGTAAGCTTTATTTTCGCCTCACTTTTGTTGCTGGAAGGCTTCGGCCTCATCTTTCAAAAGCTCTGGGCCGAGTATTTGACGGTAGCGGAAACGGCGATATTCATTCCCTTTGAAATTTACGAAATAATCCGGCACGCCACGGTCACAAGAATTTCACTCCTGACAATAAACATAGCCATTGTGGGCTACCTTCTTCTCGCTATTTTGCGCAAGTCCCTTGCCCGCAACGCGATTCGTTGAAAAAACCGCGAAAATATCCATTTAATACCGACCGTAATTTATTTTTGATTTCATTTGTTTTTGAAATCACGCCAGGTCTTTCATGCCGCGGATTGTTATGCGGCCGGTTTTTTAGGAATTTTTGCTTAATTCATAAAAAGGAAATCCGCCGATGAAATCTCATGCGATCACCAACCGAATCATTGCCTTTGCCGTGTTTCTCATAGCGTCAGTCGTGTATCTGCTCACCGCCGGCCCGTCCATTGCGTTCTGGGACTGCGGGGAATTTCTTGCCTCGGCGGGATGCCTTGGCATCCCCCATCCGCCCGGCACGCCGCTTTTAATACCCATCGGCAGGGTTTTTCTCCTGGTGTTTTCGTTCCTTAAAGACCCGGGGTTCCGCGCAAATTTAATCGCGGTTTTCGGAAGCGCCATCGTCGCGATGCTCATTTATTCAATTATTGTCCGGGCCCTGATCCTTGCTTTCGGGGAACCCGACACATTATGGAAGCGGCTTGTGCTGTATTGCGGCGGATTTATGGGAGGGCTTTTCTGCGCGTTCAGCAACACGTTCTGGTTCTGTTCGCTGGAGGCCTCGGAACAATGCAATTTCTGCCTCATTCCCGTGGCGCTTACACTTTGGCTTGCGCTGGTCTGGGTCAAGTCCAAGGACGAACGTTTCCGCGACCGGCTCCTCCTGCTCATCACCTATATCTGCTTTACCGGCATTGGCATGCACATGGTATCGATGATTACCTCGCCGGCAATATTCCTCTTTATCATGCTGGTGGACAAAAAAAAGCGCGAAGACTGGCGCCTGTGGGTGGGCGGCATTCTGATTTCATCGATCATGTATAACCTGTCGTGGTTTATCGTGGCATGTTCCGCGGTTTTCATCGTCACCCTTGCCATGATGACTATAAAAGGCAGGCACCAGGAAAAATGGCGGTTTGTTTTCTGGTTTTCGTTTCTGGCGCTTCTGGGTTTTTCCAACCACCTCTATCTTCCCGTCCGCTCCGCGCTCAACCCGCTCATCGACGAGAACCACCCGGTCACCTGGGAAGCGTTCACGCAGATGCTTGACAGAAAACAATACGGCTCCGAAAGCATGGTTTCGCGCTCCTTCTGGCGGCGCGGCACGCTCGCCCACCAGTTCGGCATCGAAGGCAACATGGGATACGGCGGGTTCCACATTACGCAATTTTTCCATTTCAGCCCGCTTGATACGCAAAAAAACTTCATGGACAATACCGGCCTGGCCGGGGTGGGGATGCTTTTGATCTATCTGGTGCCGACCTTTTTCATGCTTTTCGGGTGGTACTATTTTTACCGCAAGCACCGCAATGTCGCGATACTATTAATTCTGGTGACGCTTTTGACCACGATCATCTTTGCCTGGTATATGAACTTCGCCGACGGCCTGAGGCCGGAACATCGGGACTATTTGGCCTGGGTCAATGCCGGCAAACCCGGACAGATGCCCGTTGAACACCGTGAAGTAAGGGTCCGCGACTATTTTTACAACGCCGGATTCATGTTTTTCGGCATGTGGCTCGGAATGGCAGCGGGGTGCCTGCTTATGGTGCTTTCGAACCACAAGAATAAGCTATTGCGGACGACCGTTGCCCCGCTCTGCCTCGTGCTTTTCGCGGTCTCCCCCGCGCTGCCTCTGACGCAGAATTACGGGATGCGGGACCGCCATCGGAACTGGGTGCCCTTCGACTATGCCTATAATCTGCTCATGTCATGCGACAGAGACGCAATACTCATCACCAACGGCGACAACGATACGTTTCCGCTCTGGGCGATCCAGGAGGCGTTCGGCATCAGGCGGGACGTCCGATTGGTAAATTTGAGTCTTCTCAACACCGACTGGTACATCAAGCAGCTCAAGGACGTCGATCCCAAGGTCCCCATTTCGTTTTCATCGTCCCAAATTGACGTGCTGCAGCCGGAACTCAATCCATTTACCGAACCCACGCGCTATACGCTGCCGTTCGCCAACATAACCGTCCAGATACCGGGCCGCAAACAACTCAACGCGCTCCGCGTGCAGGACAAATTGGTCCTCAACATCGTCGACTCAAACAAGTGGCGTAAACCCGTTTACTTTGCCGTGACCGTGTCCGAAGACAATTTCATGGGGCTTGATCCTTATCTGCAGATGCAGGGCCTGGCCTATCGCATATTTCCTCACGCCGTCGCCGAAGACCAGCGGTTCGACCTCGACCGGACTCTTTTCTTCCTGAACAAGGTGTACCGGTTCCAGGCGCTCAAGGATGAGGGGAGCTATATTGACGAAACGGTAAAAAACCTTTTGAACAACTACACCGCGTGTTTCATTCAGACCGCCTACGCCTATCGGACGCCGATGGCTCGGCTGAAGACCGCCGTTGACTCATTGCAAAAAGTCCAGGCGCAGGTCCAGAAAAGCCCGCCTAAAACCGCGCCGGCGTCCTCGACCAATCCCCTGCTTAAAATGAAACAGGATACGCTCGCTTCCGACCTCGCAACGGTGACGGAAATGCTTGATAAATGCGTCAGCATCGTTCCCTGGGACTGGCGTCCGCGGATGCTTCGACAGGAATATCTCATGAACTTTGGAAAAATCGCCCTTGCCGAACAGCGTGCCGGGGAGGCGCTTAAAGTTGACCCCAATAATCCGGAGTTCCTTAAGATGGCCATACAGACTTATGAATCCTCAGGTAATCCCGCAAAGGCCATACCGATACTTAAGCGGCTGCTCCCCGTTGAATCAGACCAATGGCCCGTGTGCATGGAACTCGCGCGTGATTATGGCGACCTTAAGCAGTACGACAGCGCAATTTCCGTGGTCACCCGATACGACGAAGAGCACCCCGGCGACCGCAGGGCCTCCGAAATCCTCAGCGATTTGAATAGAAGGAAAACTGGTCAAACAAAATAAATTTTTTCCGGGTTACATATCTTTTGGAGCGCGGTATGAAAGGAAAAAACAGAAGAATGCTTGAGGTAATTTTTGCAGGCATGGTCTTTAGTTTTTTCCGGCACGAATCCTTTTCCGCTGAAGCGACCTCAGCCCGTGATTATGGGGCAATGGGGAACGCCGATTTTAAACAAAATCTGTATGCTACGGCCATAGATAACTACACAAAAGCCATCACGCTGGATTCAAGCATCGCCGAATTCTACTTCGACCGGGGCCTTGCTTTTGAGAAACAAAGGCAGCTCGATCAGGCCATTGCTGATTATTCTTCCGCTCTTTCGATAAAACCAGCATATATAAGGCCTTATTTTCATCGGGCAATAGCATTTGCAAAACAAAAAAAGTTCGATAACGCGCTCGATGATTTCAACAGGGTCATCAAAACCGGCCCCCGGTCTTCCCAGGTTTATTTTTACCGGGCGCAGGTCTGGTTCAGTAAAAACGAGGCGGATTCCGCGCTGGCCGATTACAATAAAATTATTACCGTGGAACCGCAGGACGCTCAGGCATATTTCGGCCGGGGATTGGTTTACATAAAGAAAGGGCTGCTTGAAAATGCTTTTAATGACCTGAGCAGGGCCATTGACCTCGTTCCGAAATATTCGAAAGCTTATTTCAACCGCGGTTTTGTAAATGTCAGGCGCGGAAACCAGTCGGACGCGATTCGGGACTTTACCAAAGCCCTGGAACTAAATCCCAAGGACTATCAGGCTTATTGCGGTCGCGGTAACGTGTATTGTTCCTCCGGACAATACGCGAACGCGCTATCGGATTACAATCAGGCGGTTTCCATTAATGCCCGGTATGCGCCGGCATATATCGATCGGGGCCTTTACTATAAGAAGCAGGGGAAGCATAATGATGCGCTGCAAGATTTCAGCCGCGCCATCGAATTGAATCCGCGTTACGCAAAGGCCCTCGTAAGCCGGGGCAATGAATATCTTTACAATGCAAGTTATGCGCCGGCGCTTGTCGATTTTAACCACGCGGTAACGGCAAACCCCAAGGACATTGAAGCCTATTGCGGACGGGCGCGCGCAAATCTCATGCTCGGGCAACGGGCAAATGCCCTTTCGGACCTTAATTTTGCCTTGTTCATCAGTAACACGAAATCCGCCGCCTCCTTCATGCAACGCGGAAGCATTTATTTTTACATGGACCAGCCCGACCTGGCAATCCAGGAATATTCCAAGGCAATTTCCTCAGACCCGCAGTTCGTGATGGCATATTTCGACAGGGCCCTGACCTATTCGGCCCAGAAGAAATACGAACTGGCAATCGATGATTTCACGCGGGCCATAAGTCTTGATCAGCGTTTTTCAGCGGCAATAACCTTCCGAGGGCTGCTCTGTGTCAAGGTGGGCCGGTTCGATGCCGCGCTCCAGGATTTTGACCGGCTGCTCTCGCTGGATTCGGCCAATGGCGCCGCGTTTATTTACAAAGGCGACACATACCGGGCGCAGGGCAACTGGGAAGCGGCCCTTGCGGCGTATGGCCATGCGATTGCAATCAATCCAAAAAGCGCGGCGGCCTATAATAACCGGGGCAATGTTCTGGTCGCGCAGCGTAATTTTGACCTCGCGCTGGGCGATTTCGGAAAAGCCATTGAATGCGACGGGCATTATACCCGCGCAAGTTTCAACCGGGGGCTGGTTTTTGCGATAAAAGGAAAGAATGAAAAAGCCATCAAGGATTTTAGTGCGGCCATTTCGATTCAGCCCCTGTACACAAAAGCATACCTTCAGCGGGGGTTTGCCTACAAAAACCAGGGGGACAAGGCAAGCGCCGCCGCGGATTTCAACCAGTACCTGAAACTGCGCGGGATAAACGACGGCAAGGCCATGCACCTCCGGGAACTCATCAGGAAAATGGGATACACTCCTGAATCAGTGATGTAAAGCCCACCCCTTAACACCGAGCGGAAATCTTCGAAACAGTTACGCTAGCTTTGGTCATTGTATCAAAAACAAATTGCATTTCAAATGAAATATAGAAGTATTGACCGGTGGAATTTCAATAGGCCTTATCGGAACTCATACAGCACCATAATTGGAATTATGGTGTAAAAACTATCGCGAAACTTCCGTCCGTCCTTACCCACACGCATTGCGCGGCGCTGGCCGTTATATAATAGCTTCCATCAAGCCCGTAGATTCCTGAGCCCGTCAAGGTGAATCCGGGATTTGCCTGACCAAAAGTCTGAGCAGGTGAAAAGTTCACATAAAATGGCGATGCGCTGAAAGTAAAGGAAAACTGAAAAAGTCCTAACGAGGGCAAACTCCAATTGAGCGTAAATTGGGTCACGTTCGACATATTGGGACCGCTTCCGCTTGGGTCAACCGTCGCGCTTTTATAAGCAATATTTATTGATTGCAGCGGTGAGGCGAGTGGTACGCCGTATTTCTGAAACAGGGTGGTCGGCGGAACAGTGGTCGTGTCCCTGACGGTAATGCTTCGAATGACCGGGATTGCCGCGTTGCCCGCCTGGTCGGATACGGAATACGTGATGGTATACAGGCCGATTGCAGCATAAAAATCGGCAAACGACACCTGCGCGTTTGCCGAATTCTTAATGACTTTCGTTATCCTTTCGCTGATCACTCCATCAACGTCATCGGTTGCGGTCGCGCCGGGATCGACGAACGGTGTTCCAACCGAGACAGTGCAGGAGGCCGCGCCCACAAGATGAATGACTGGCGGAGTAACGTCAATGGAAACCCCGACAACCCGTACGACCCGAGTCTTTTGAATGGCCGCGTTGCCGGCCTTGTCCTTCACCGAATATACGAGTGTAAAAACGCCGGGAACCGAGGTGTTTATCGGCAATTGCTTACCGGTGAGTTCCGTCACCTTGACGCTATCGAAGGGAATAATCCCGTCTCTATCGTCCGTTACGGTGCCGCCGGGCTCAACAAAATTGTCCCCCACCTTGACCGTGTCGGGATTGGGACCAAGAAGCGCTATCACGGGCGCAACGGTATCTTTGAAGAATATAATAACCTTAAAGGCGGTATTTGCGCGGTCACCGCCCAGCACCCTAAGGTTGGAATGACATGTTTGATTGCATGCGAAAGATTTGGTCTTACCGCTATCAAGCGCAAGGAGCGGATTAGGAACGGGATTCCATGTCCTTGCGCTGTCTATTGAAATTGCAAAAGAAGCCTGGATACTGTCCGGACCGATTGGTTTAAAGCTCAGGAGTACATCCCGGCTTTGCCGGGTTTGCGCGACGCCGTTAGCATCAAAAAATGAACTGTCACTGTTCCAAACGCTGTCAACCGTCACGGAATCCACCCGGAGCTGTTGACCAAAAGAAAAGGCAATGGTCGAAAAAATTGCCGCAATGATTGTTTTCTTTTTCATTTTTACCTTTGTATGGTCAGCGGAAACGCTCGTTGGTTATTTATTGCCTTAAGCCGGACGAAATATATCCCATTGGGAAGATTTGAGGAAAACGAAACCGGTCCCCCGTTAGCGCTGGTAAACGTTGCCATCAATGTGCCCAACATGTTGTAAATCAATATTTTAGTTGCGCTTCTAAAGCCCTGTATTCTAATGGCGCCGCTTTTATCGGCCATGAAGCAACTTGACAAAGCATAACCACTGTGCTTAAGGTTAATGGTGAAAACCGGGTGGGTCGTGGTTCCGGCCTTGAGGAAGAATACCGGAGTTTGGCCGGAAGCTTCGGTGTATTGCTGTGAAAAAACGAACATTGGAAGAAAAATTAAAACCATCGCGATTTTATCCATAAACTCTCCCGAAGGTGACGCGGTGAGGACCGTAAAAATGCCGTAATGCCGGGCCGTTTATTATTATACATCTTTTGAAGAGCAAAGGACAATTGAATTGAAGCAGGATAGCGTGAATATGCCGTGAATCCGGGTTTTCCTTCTTTATCCTTTTCCGCCAATGTATTTTTCTTTTCAATCATTATTACTCGCACATGTACTGGCCAAAGTTTTGTTTATTCCAACGTCCTGGCATAGAAAAGGAATCGTAGTATGGACATTTTCGTCCAGGCAGTAATTCTCGGCATCGTCGAAGGAATCACCGAGTTTCTTCCCATCAGCAGCACGGGACATCTCATTATTGTAAACCGCTTCATCGATTTCGGCGGGGAATTCGCCGAGATGTTCGATATTGTGATTCAATTGGGCGCGATCCTTTCGGTCATCGTTTATTTCTGGAACCGTCTTATTCCGTGGGGCGCAAGCAAATTACCCGACCAGAAAAAGGAAGTCTGGATGATTTGGAGAAAAACGATCGTTGGCGTGCTTCCCGCCCTTGCCATCGGCGCAGTTCTGGAACATAAATTAAAAGAGTATTTTTTCCACCCTTCTGTGGTTTCGGCGATGCTTGTCATCGGCGGCATTCTTTTGATATTTATTGAAAGCAGGAAAAAAACAGCAACGTTTTCCTCGGTAGCGGCAATGACCTATAAAACGGCATTGGCCATCGGGTTTATTCAGTGCCTTGCGATGATCCCCGGGACGTCCCGTTCCGCCGCGACGATCATCGGAGCTATGCTGCTCGGCGCCTCCCGCGGAACGGCGGTTGAATTTTCCTTTTTCCTGGCCATCCCCACCATGATCGCGGCTTCGGCTTATTCCCTGCTCAAACACGGTTCATCAATGACCGTGTCACAAATGGAGACGCTGGCAATCGGGTTCGTGGTTTCCTTTCTGGTCGCCTGGGCGGTGGTTGCTTTTCTGATGAATTTCATCCGTAAACATGATTTTAAAATCTTCGGGTACTATAGAATAGCCCTTGGCGTGTTAATCATCGGTCTTATTTATTTCCACCTCTTTCCCGCTTGGTAAATGAACGGAGAATTCATATGGCCGGAACATTGAGAATTAAACATCTCTGGTGGTGGGTGCTGGGCATTGCCATCCTGATATTGATCGTGTCCGCGAACACCATCGTCACCCTGCTTACCGATTTTTTCTGGTTTAAGGAATTAAGCCTGTCGTCGGTGTTCGTTAAAACCATTATCGCAAAAATCACCTGCGGCCTTGCGGCGGGCGCGATTGCCGGCCTCGTAATGTACATAAACCTGCTGCTCGCCCAGCGGCTCACGAAAACCCCTTTTATTACCTCCGGCGCCATGGTCATGCAATTCGCGCAGACATTCGCCGTCGCTCCGCTCCTGCGGCTGCTCATTCCGATAGCCTCGCTTTTTTTTGCGTTTATGATGGGAAGCTGGGGCGCGGGCTTGTGGGAAACGTACCTTAAATTTATGAGCGCGACCCCCTTCGGCGCGGTCGATCAGCTCTTCGGCAAAGACATCGGTTTTTACGTGTTTGCCCTGCCATTTTACCGGTGGGTCTATTTCGGTTGCTGTACCATCGGAGCGCTGTCGCTCGTCGGTATCGTGGCGATTTACATTATGCGCCAGCATATCGCTTTCGACGGACGCCGCGTCATCGTCTCGCCCGCGGCGCGGGCCCATGTCCTGGTCCTGGCCGGCCTGCTGGTGGGATCGTGTTATTTCTTTACGCAATTCACCATGTACGGCATGGTGACCGGAATCGGACACATCGTCAACGGGGCCGGTTATGCCGATATAAAATTTTACATTCCCATTCTGAAAATCATGAAATATGTAAGCCTTATCGCCGCCGTATTGATATGGGCCAACATCTGGATGCGCACGTTTAAATTTGCCATAGCCGGGGTCCTCATTATTGCGCTCGGCGGTTTTCTGGGAAAAAGCGCCAGCCAGGCGGTCCAGCGGTTTATCG
>JBAVGL010000007.1:0-2515 GCA_049684795.1 Chitinivibrionales bacterium
ATCTTATTCTTGGCTTCCCAATGATCGTTTCGGGAAATACTTATTTCAGCGGCCTGAACAGACTCGGAATATCTTTCTGCCTGATTCATGATATCCGCTTTGATTGTAAAAAGGCTTCCGTTCTCAAAAAGTGATAACGCTTTTTTGCAATGTAAGTAGGCTGTATCAAGTCCTTTGGCATTATAATACCTCTGAGCTTCCTTCCAATGGTGCTTAGCGCATTCCAACGCCTCCTGACGAGTTAAGGGGCTGCCGGTAAGAGAATAGCAATCCATCAATGACGATTTTTCAGGTTCAACAGATCGAATCGCAATTACTGAATCCATTGACTTCTCTACAATTGCCGGTTGAACCTTTGCTCCCTCGATTTTTTTCAAATGTGCGTTTAACGAAACCTCTTTCTTAGCGTCCCTTGGCTTTTCAGCCGGTTTTACATCGATAAAGGAAACGTTTTTTTCAATGGGAGACTGTTCAACGGTATTGGAACTGTCGGATTTTTTCTTAATTGGGACCTCATCAACGGATTTTAAAGTATCTACTTTCGAGGAGTCCCTTTTTATTGTCATTTCCAAAGCGGTGCTTTCCGGTTTTTTAATAGTGCTGTCTTCGGTTTTTCCAAGCATCGATGGTCGCGAAACAGCACTTTCTTCCGAATGATTTTCACCGGCTTTTTGATTGCCGCAAAAAACCATCATTCCCAATAAAAACATGGCGATTATCTTAATGAAAGTCATTGCCGATTTTCTTCAAACGATCAAGTTCATATCGCACTTTTTGAGCAAGTTCGGGCTTCTTGTTTATCACTTCTTCCATTGCCTCGCGTTCGTCAATAGGCATTGACAAGGATACAAAATTATACCCGACGAAATATACTGCCGTAAAAATAAGAAATCCTACCGCAAATTTATGATACGCCTTTGGAAACACGCCCTTGCGAACGGCATAAAACAGGAATATGGCAAGGGCAGCAGCAAGAATGAAATAGGAATTCCCCATCATCCACTGAACGCTCGTGATCATTTTATTATGATTAAGACATAAATTCTGAATGCCTATAAAAAATGCCAGGGTGCTCGTTTCCATTATTTCTCCAATCCTTAAAGCTCTATTGAAAAGGGTTCAGTAACCAAAAGATCAAACTGCGTTCCTTCAGGGACCGTAACTGTGTTCGGGAAATCCCCTCCGAACCTCTCCACCTCATTTTGAACTCCTGAAACACCCTGTTGAAAGGGCGGCGCCGCAACCTGGTCCGCGGAGTTGATTCGCCCGGCCTGCCCATTCAAATCATTCCCGCCCAGGGCTTTAAAATAGAGATACCCCGCCCCCGCTCCGATAAACGCGCTCGCGATCGGCGGGACTAATCTTTTCAGGTAATGCGATTGAATATCGCCTTCAAGCCCGGCATATTTCATTTGCACTTCACCGGGAATTTGCGTTTCTTTTTTGCCGTCCGGAGCGATTATTTTGTTTGCCACGACCGGAATGCGGTCCTTGGCATTAGTTTTTGATTGACAGAGCATGGTGTAGCCGGAAAGTTCCATCGGCATTGTAATCTTTGCCGTAAAATATCCCGGATGGTCGCTATTTACCTCCTGCTCTGTTACCGCCCTGACTCTTGTTCCCGATGCAACGGAATAAGAAACCTTATTAGAATACTTTTCTGAATTTTCCGTAAGATTTTTCAGAGACGGCTCTATTTTGTTAAGTTTATTCTCGCCCTTCATCAGGTTTTTGTACTCGTCTTCCTTAACCGCAACTACAGCTTGCTGTGAGGTCTGCTTAAAATGTTGGACCATGCTCTGATATCCGCTTTCCAGCCTTTTTGCCATCTCCGTCGAATATGGGGCCGGAGGAGCGGAGGGAGATGAACTTTCAGAATGTCGCGGTTTGTGGTTTGAATTCCTTCCAATCGGATCATCTCCCTGGTCCTGGACAGGGTTTCCACTATTAATTGAAGCTGGACGGCCCCCTTGAGGCGCTTGCTGCTGCATTGACATCTGAACGCTTGGGTCAACCGGTTGCCCGGTCACCGGATCAATACCCTGTGCTAATGACGCGCTGTTCGATGCTATGGGGCTGCCTTGCGGGATATTCTGGGAGGATTTTCCCGAAAAGGCTTCTTTTTTTATTGGATTTCTTGCCTCGAATTCATCGACAGGAACTGTTTTGGCTGTTTCGGCAGCAACTATGGCGTGTTTTTTATGCGGAAATGTCCCGACCAGTAAAATTAATCCCAGAACCGAAGACACAATGATAAGAGCCGGCTTTGGAATTTTATTAAAAATGTTGGGGCTTGCCGCGGGGAACTGCTGTTCGGGTTTTCCATTGTTCGCATTCATTATTATTTTCCTCCTCTATATTTTATTTTCGGGTTTATTTACGATACTTTAATCGACATCGTGTATGTCTTCGACCATATTTTGATTTCAAACTTTATTTTCGTCTTCTTTTTTGGAATTTGAATTTGCGGTATCGAATAGCAATAGTAGAATTCGTTTGCTGAAAGCTGTTTGAC
>JBAVGL010000008.1:0-17672 GCA_049684795.1 Chitinivibrionales bacterium
TCGTAAGCGTAAACTTGAAAATGGCAATGGGCAGCGAGGAGTTCTCATTGTCGCTGGCAATGCCGTCGCCGGCGATAATGGGCGAAAAACATTTGAGCACAATGGCGTCATTGATGCCGGTCTGGGCGTATTGCATGGTCACGGTCGGCCAATAACCGGTATAGGTGGTGGTCATGCTTCCCGCGTTCTGTAAAGTCGCGGAAAAGGCCGTTGTTCCCCGCTTTTGGAAAGCGTAACATGTTGGCATGGCGCCGGGGTCCGCCACTACCCGGCAGTAAAGTGTGTTATACGCGCCGTTGGGCAGAAAATTGAAGTTTCCCCCGCCGATTCCTCCCATGGGGCATCCGAGCGGATAGTTCCCACCGGAGTTGGTATCGTTCTCTGAACCGGGGGTGGTCCAGCCGTAACTGACGCCGCACAGCCACACAGCGGCGATTAAAAAAGCACTTGCGATTAATCGACTCTTCGAATGCAGCGCCATAAATCCCCTCCCTGCACCGGATAAAGATGTGTTTTATTTATCTAAGGAAATTCATTTTCCGTACGAAGCGATTCTTCTCGAAGACCAGTTCACACAGGTATATCCCTTGTGACAAAAGACCGCCTTGACCCGTTGGGCCATTCCACTGAACGATATGCCTTCCGGCGGACTTGTTTCCATCGACCAATGTTGCCACTACCTTGCCCATGGCATTCGCTATGCGAAGCGTGACACGGCCATTTTCCGGCAATGTATATTCGATGGTTGTCGCATGAGTAAAGGGATTGGGATAATTAGTGAGCGATAAAGGACTTTTTATGGAGGCAGGCAGCGCGTCAACGCTTTTTGCGCCCGCCTGCACATTGTACGAGGCAAGGCCGTTACTCGTGCCGATCCAGGCAAGGCCGCCATGATCTACAGCCAAGGCGTTGACGCCGGCGGCCGGAAGGCCCGAATTGAAAACCGTAAGCGCGGTCCAGGTTTTTCCGTCGTATATCGACAATCCGGTTTCCGTGCCGGCCCACAGGACGCCGCCGTGATCGAACGCGATTGACCAGATAAAATCATCGACGAGCCCGGAGTTAAGGGTACTGAAAACAGTCCAACTGGCTCCGTCGTATTTGGCAATGCCCGCGGCGGTGCCTGCCCATAGCGTATTATTTTTGTCAACCACAAGCGCGCGGGTAAACCCATAGGGCAAACCGGAATTTTCCGCCGTGAATTTCGTCCACGCGGCCCCGTTGTAATGCGCAAGGCCGCCGGCGGTGCCTGCCCATATGTTCCCTTCGCTGTCCAGCGTCAGCGAAAGGACCTCGTCGTCGGGCAGGGCGGAATCGGCGACATTAAAGGTCTTCCAGGCCGTTCCATTGTATTCGGCGAGGCCGGCATTGGTTCCTATCCAGACGTTTGCGGCGCGGTCAACGGCGAGGGCCCGAATGAAATTGCCCGGCAGCTCGGGCATCATCGCCGTGTCGTAGAGGGTCCAGTCGGAGCCTGTGAACTTCGCCAGGCCGCTGTCAGTCCCCGCCCATATATTCCCGCTGCTGTCCACGGCGAGCGCATAGACGTGGTTGCTTGTCAGCCGCGATGTCGCGGTGTCGTAGGAGACCCAGCCGTTTCCATCGAATGAGGCAAGTCCGCGGTCGGTGCCGATCCACCTCGCGCCCGTCCGGTCCACAGCTATCGAATAGATACAATTACCCGGCAAACCTGAATTGGAGGTTGACGGAAAAGACCTTGCGGCGGCGGCGGGGCCGTTGAATTCAACAAGGCCGTTATCCGTGCCGGTCCAGAGATTGTCGCTGTCGTCAATCTCAATGGCATGGACCGATCTGCCCGACAGGGTAGAACTGAACATCGTATCGATGAGCAACGTCCGTGCATCGCAGAAGGCAAGCCCGTTTGAACCGCCGATCAGGATGTTGCCGCTGTCGTTCATCGCCAGGGCGAAAATATGGTTTCCCGGCAGCAGGGAATTCGAAGCATTGAATGCTTTCCGCGCGTCCCCATCGATCATAACAAGACCTCCGCCGTCTCCGCCGACCCATTTTCTGCTGGTCCGGTCCAAGGTGATGACATTGCAAACGCCGGGTAACATCGGTAAAACATAATCGGTCCACGTCGTGGTGTCGTGGAATTCCACAATGCCGCCTTCCTCGGTGCAAATCCATTTATTGGCGCTGTCGTCTACGGCGATGAAGACGACATGACTGTTCGGGTCCTCGAGACCGGAATTAGAACGGTTGTAAACGTTCCAGTTCATTCCGTCGAACCGGGCAAGCCCGCCGCACCTGGTGCCAATCCACATGACTCCGGCGCTGTCCTGCGCGATGCAAGAAACCGAATCCTTCGGCAGTCCCGAGTTCGATTGATTGTATATCGTCCAATGGGTTCCATCGAATACTGTTGCGCCGCCGTGACCTGTGCCGATCCAGGCCCTGCCGCCGCTGTCGAGCATAACTGAAAGGACGTCATTATCGGGGAGTCCGGAATTCGCTTTGTTATAAAAAACGGTCTGGCCCGTTGCTTTATTGATTTTTGCAAGTCCGGCGGTTGTTCCTACCCAGACGTCATTATGTTTTATTGCGATAGCCTTTACCTGTTTGCCGCTGGTATAATTGCTCCATCCCGGATATTGCGCGTACGCGGAAGAAATAACAAGCGCTATAACCGCTATGACGGAAAATAAACGCAACAATAGACGTTGTGGTATCATAAGCGAAATCTTTGCATTTTATGGTGTGAATCAGTGCTGTCCAAAATAGAACCGTTAGGATATAGAAACCGGGGAAATTAAACGGATTTCACCGGGAAACACGATCAGTTCAAAACCAAGCCTTCTCATCGAATCACCTATGCTGTCCAAATTACACCAGCACCAACGTCATCTGTTCCGCCATTTCCGCTTGTATAGGCGGAGTTTCAAATGGCTTATTTATCCATGTCAGCAAATCTCTATAGGTAAAAAGATTCATCCGCAACAATGCGGAGAGATTGGACAAAGACCAGCCGATTGTAGATTTCAACTGCAAATATTTAAGCAGCAAAATGGATATCAATGCTGTCCAAATTTGCGTCTTGACCGCATTGGGACTGGTGCCGACAAATGTCTTGATTTTCAGATACTGCTTCAATGCCTTGAAAAAGTTCTCGATTGCCCATCTATCCTTATAGATAGCCGCAATGGTCAAAGCGCCAAGGTTCATTTTATTCGTCAGGAAAAAGAATATTCGGTCATGTTTTTTATCGTAGTATTCGACGATCCGAAGGATATGAGGGCACTTTTTATTCGTTGTGACGCCGGTAAAACGGACCAAACGATCGGAGAGAACCGGGCTTTTTTTCGGGATATCCAAGTTGGCAAGGACTTCATAAATGGCGTTTTCCTTCAACCGTGTTACGAAGAACGCGCCTATGTTACACAAATAATTGAACAGTGTAAAATCGGTATAACCTTTGTCAAAAACAGTGATGCTTCCAGGCGAATAGGGAAATTGCCGCGCTACTCTGCTTTCATGGTGCTTCCCATCGGTTATCACCGCGTAATCCGGAAGATAGCCGTCATGGTCAAGACGCATATGCAGCTTAACTGCTCCCTTCGCCCGCCGGAAATGCGCCCATTCATACATGCTCAAACACAGATCAATAACCGTGGCATCCATACTGTAGAGTTTGGCCTTGAATTTGAACTTTCGACCGGCCTTCGCCGCAACGAATCGGGTCTTGTCCAGAAGCCCGAAGAATACCGACTGGTAAAGCTCCCACGGGCGATGTTCATTGGCATAGGCAAGCGTCGATTTCTTGGGTGCCGAAATGCCCAAATGCAACAGCTTCCCTTCACAGGTGGCAAGCCCTTTGGTTATTTCATTCAGAGAATTTGCGCGGCCGAGCTGGCAAAACAGCATAGCGACAAATTGCTGCCAGCAACTGAATCCTTTGGCCTTGTATTCTGCCTTGTGTTCGTTTACCATACGATGAAATTCATGACGCGGAAAAAATCCCAACATTTGGCTGAACAGACTGTTATATTTACTCATACGCAGGTCTCCTTGAAAAAAGGTTTTTGGGCTTCAAGCACCCGTAAAATAAAACCCGTTCAAGAGTAACCTGCGTTTTTTATTTATATACTAAAACCTATTTTGGACAAGTGTGGGTGTGAATAATGAATATAGATCATAGCACATATCTGAAAATAGCGGTATTATGACTGCAGGTCAAAGCCCGAAACTGAGTGATAAAGCAAATAGACACATGAGGCCAAAATTTATTTTTCTTGTCGCGGGAAACGCTCCTTTTGGTGACGTTCAAATACAATATTCCGAACAGTAAAGCACCTAATGAAACCGACTCTTCTTCATTCATGGAACCGTGATTGGGTTTTCGCCATTGCCCTGTTTACAGTCACGCTGGCGGCTTACCAACCCGCTTGGAATGGAAAACCGATCTGGGACGATGACCGCCACATTACCCGGCCCGAACTCCGTTCAGTGGGCGGCCTCGTGCAAATTTGGACAAACCCTAAAGCAACGGCGCAGTATTACCCGCTGGCGCACACCGTTTTCTGGCTGGAATATCATCTCTGGGGCAATTCGACGCTCGGCTATCATCTGCTCAACATCCTGCTGCACCTTGTTTCCGCGCTCTTGATCGTTAAGCTTTTTCGGCGTCTGAACGCGCCCGGGGCCTGGTTCGTAGCGGCAATTTTCGCCCTCCATCCGGTGCAAGTGGAGTCGGTGGCGTGGATCACGGAACTGAAGAACACCCTGTCAGGCGTTTTCTTTCTGTCTGCGACCATAGCGTATCTTAAATTCGACAGGGAAAGAGAAAAAAACTTTTACATTGCGGCCCTTGCTCTTTTTATTCTGGGGCTGCTTTCGAAATCAGTTATTGCGACCCTGCCGGTGTCGCTGCTGGCGGTTTTCTGGTGGAAGCGGGGGAAAATAAGTTGGAAAAACGACGTGGTTCCATTGCTTCCGTTTTTTATGGCAGGAATTGTTTATGGTTTATTCACCGCATGGGTGGAAAGGAAGTTCATCGGCGCCGAAGGAGGAACTTTTACTTTTTCAATTATTGAAAGATGTCTCATTGCGGGGCGAGCGACATGGTTTTATTTAAGCAAAATATTTGTGCCGGTAAATTTGATTTTTATTTACCCGCGCTGGAATGTGAGCCAAGCCATATGGTGGCACTATCTATTTCCTGTCGCCACTCTATCGCTGGCCGGTATACTCTGGTTGCTGCGGAATCGTTCGCGTGCGCCCCTCGCGGCATTCCTTTACTTCTTGGCGACGATTTTCCCCGCAATGGGTTTTTTCAATGTATATCCGTTTCGATTTTCCTTTGTTGCCGACCATTTTTTATATCTTGCCTGCATAGGCCCCATTGCAGCATCGGTGGCAGGCATACGATCAGCGGTTGGCTTGTTACCGAAAGACGTTCCACGTTTTCCGCGGCCGATTTTATACATTATCGTATTAGTCGCGCTCGGGGCGCTGACGTGGCGACAAAGCGGGATGTATGCAGATGCCGAGACGCTGTACATGACCACCATCCGGAAAAACCCCGATTGCTGGATGGCGCATAACAATCTCGGTCTCCTGCTGGCAAGCAGCGGCCGGACCAGCGAGGCGATTTTCCATTATCGGGCGGCATTGGAAACCAATCCTAACTACGCTCAAGCGCACAACAACCTCGGTCTCCTGCTGGCAGAAGCCGGTCGAACGGACGAAGCCATACTCCATTACCAAAAAGCATTGGAAATAAACCCGAACTCAGCCGAAGTCCATGCCAATCTCGGCATTGTATTGACAAATGCCGGACGAACGGACGAAGCCATTGAGCATTATGAAAAGGCATTGGAAATCAACCCCAACTATGCCAAGGCGCATAACAACCTCGGCAACCGGTTGATGGAACTCGGACGGATAGACGAAGCGATGGCCCATTACCTGAGGGCATTGGAAATCAACCCTGATTACATGAGCGCTCTCAAAAATCTCGCAGCCGCTTTTGTGCAAAAAAGACAACCGGCCCACGCTGTCCCGCTTCTCCAACGGGCGCTTGCGTTGGCGAAGTCCGCGGGTGATGATCCGCAAGCAAGAGAAATCACCGGAAGGCTTGACCAACTCCTGCCAAGCGCCGCAGCAGGAAATATTCATTAAAAGGTTTCGCGTCGGTGATCATCGGACCGTGGTTTGAAAGCCGGGGGTCCAACAGCAGCTCCTTTGACAGAAGGGACTGCAGGTACGCCTCCAGATTGCCGTCCGGACGCCAGGTCAGAAGATCCTGCCGCGCGTTCGCGGGCATACGGGAAACCAAGTCGGCGGCGGTAAACCGGCCGAAAGGCTTCATGGACGCCAGAAAATGAAATCCCCAGCCCTCGACCGAACGGTAAACCTTGACATAGGGAAATGAAACGGCAATGGACCGCGCGGCCGCGAGCAGCATCGGTTTTTCACAGCCCGGGACCCATTGCTGGAGGACGCCGCCTTCATTCAGGTGTTGTTTAATCAATGCGTACATTTCAACGGAATAGAGCAGGCTTGACCCCGCGGCTTCAATCGGCGGCGGGGGATCAATGGTGATCACGTCATACTTTTCCTCCGTTCTCATCAAATATCTTCTGCCGTCATCGATTACCACGCGGGCCCGAGGGTTGCCGAGCACCGCATCCGCGTCAGGCCAGTAGTATCCGAAAGCCTTCGGGACGCTCGGGACCAGCTCGACCGCGGTAACGGTGATCCCCCAGCTGACGAGGGACCTGAACGTGGTGCCCGCCCCAAAGCAGATATCCAGGGCCGAAGCGGGCGGTTGTTCACAATAGGCGAGCGGGAGGTGGGCCATGAATTGGGTAATTGGCGTCAGATAAGTCGTGCTGAGCCCGTTGACCAGAAGCCGCTTATCGGCAATCGTGCCGCCAACTGAGGTCACCGTGGCCGCATAATCTCTTCGCATAAGGCCGTGAAAATACGAGTTGAAATACTCTTCATACGTATCGCTGAAAAACCATCCTATTGTCAACAACACGGCAAAAAACGCCGTGATTGCAATCGGCCATTTTTTCCGCGGCAAAGACCTGCGGCAATAGACAATAAAACATGTCATCAGCGCCGCCGAAAGCAGCAAGAGTGACATCTTTACGCCCAGCATGGGCAGAAACAGGTATGAAGCAAAAAGCGGCCCCAGAATGCACCCGAAGGTGTTCACCGCATAGGCGCGCCCGGCCTTCGAAGGAGATCCTCGTGAATAGGAATCGATCAGCAGGGGCGTCAGATAGCCAAGGGCGCCGCAAAGCGGCAGTATGCTCAACAGCGCAAGGACGGGCCCTCGAAACGGCAGACGCGGATCGTTGACAAGCAGCGGAAGCAGGGAAAAAAACGCCGTGGCGCCCAGCAGCGTTTCGACGGGCAAACATTTTGGTTTTGCAAGGTGCTTTCTATACAGGTGGGAACCCGTCCACGTAGCAAGCAGATAGGTTGCCAGCAGAGCGGCATAGGAGTAGACCGCGGTTTTTAAAATGGGCGTAAAATTTCTTGTCCAGATGATCTCCATGCACAATACCGCAAAGCCATTGATGAAAAGCAGGATAGGAATGGAAAAAAGCGCTTTTCCCTTTGCCGTCGGACGGACCTCCGGTCCGACGTCGGTCACCCTGTCGGGGGATACGGGAAGTTTTATTCCGATGGCGATACCGATTGCCGCAATAGTAAAGTTGCAGGCGGCGGCAAGGGCAAGGGTTCGGGTAAAACCGAAAAGTTCGATGAAAACGCACGCGGTAACGATTGTCCCGGCCATCGCGCCGATCACATTTGCCAGATACAGAAAACTGAAACTTGACGGCGCCGCCGTCGCGTCGGTCTGTCTGATAAAAGCCATCATGAAGGGATAGGTAAAACCCATTAATATGCACCAGGGAAGCAGTGCGACGGCAATCGCGGACCCCGAAAAAAACAGATAGCCGAACGAGTCCATGCTTCCGAGCGCAAGGAGCCGGTGCTGTTCCAGGGAAAACAATTTCGGGACGCAGAACGCGCCGAGCCCGACGCCGAACTCCGCCAGTCCATAGAACAGGATTGCCGACACTCGAAAGCGCCGCACCAGTTTTTTTATCAGCGGCCCTCCGAAGGCCGAACCTAATAAAAGACCCAGCATGAAAACCGAAATAACGATAGAGAGTACCGGCGAGATGATGCCGAAAAAGGCATAGGCGATCCTGACCCATATGATCTGATAGAGCAGTCCGCAGAAGCCCGATAGTAAAAACATCGCAAAAATCACCCGCTGTAATCCAATCGGCATAGTCATTCCTCGGTTCAGTGGAGCTGATTCCGGAAGAAATGGTTAAAATAGATGATCCTGAATTTCCAGAAAAGAACATAAAAAATCGGAAGCAGTGTACTGCGCCGCCATGCGCCGAAATCATGGACGAAAGGAGTGGCCGGAGCGTATCTTTATATCATTCTTTTAATTTTAAAAAGTTCAGGTTACCATGATACGCTACCGCACCATTCTCACACTCTATTTTTTTTCAGGTGTAAGCGCGCTTGTCTATGAAATCGTGTGGGCGCGCATGCTTGGCCTGATCGTTGGCACCGCGGTAGTCGCATGGGCGGCAGTGCTGGTGGCCTATATGGGCGGCATGGCGTTCGGCGCTTTTTTTGGCGGGCGGATCGCGGACCGGGCGAGGCGTCCGCTCATGGTTTTCGCAATTTGTGAAGCAGGTGTAGGGCTTTTCGGGGCGGCTTCGCCCGCGATACTGCACCTGGTCCAAAAAATGTGCGCTAATCTTCCGCTTTTGTCCGGAACTTCGACGGGGGTGCAGGTCGTGGCCCGGATCATCGTTGCCGGAGGCGTGCTCATCATACCTACTATGCTCATGGGCGCCACGTTCCCCGCCATCAGCCGCGCCTTAATGACCAAAGGCAGGGACCTCGGCGTCATTTACGCGGCCAATACTTTTGGCGCAATCTCCGGAACCATAGGGGCCGGTTTTTTTCTCCTGCCGGTCTTGGGAATGTCCGTTTCGCTTTTAGTGGCGGCGGCAATAAATTGCT
The DNA here is from genome assembly GCA_049684795.1 of Chitinivibrionales bacterium. GTDB lineage: Bacteria > Fibrobacterota > Chitinivibrionia > Chitinivibrionales > FEN-1185 > JBAVGL01. The sequence goes on from JBAVGL010000008.1 coordinate 9,034, forward strand.
CAGTGGCGGTCTGGGTAATATTCCTCGTAGTCCGTTTTGTGGGCGCGGGCGCGATAGACGCATCCGAAAAGACCACGGAAAATTCCGTTCCGCAATCTCTTCCGCCTCCGTGGCTTTTCCCCTTGGTGCTAGTGTGTTCGGGATTCTGCGCAATGGCGTTTGAGGTCTTGTGGAGCCGCGCGCTGGTCTTTTTTTTGACGAGCACGACCTACGCCTTTACAACGGTGCTGAGCGTCATGCTTGCCGGTATAACGGTCGGGGCGCTTATCGCTGCGGCAATAACAAAAGAACGCCGCGATCCGGCCATATGGCTCGCTGCGCTATTGCTCTGCATCGGAGCATGGGGGTTTGCTTCGCCGTTTCTTCTGCATGCCCTTGATCCTGCTATTCATTTTGCCGAAGGCCGACTGGTTCACGTCTGGTGGCAATGGATAGGGCTTAGGTACATTATAAGCTTTACCGTGGTTTTCCCGCCGGCGCTCTGCATGGGCGCGATATATCCCCTCGCCATTGGAGCATCGTGCAGGTCAATCGATACCGCCGGCCGCACCATCGGCTCGCTGTCGGCGCTTAACACGCTCGGCGGCATCGCGGGATCGCTGGCCGCGGCGTTTCTGCTTGTTCCGGCCTTAGGCATCCAACGCTCGCTGGTTATTGTCGCAATAGTCAACTGCATCGGCGGGCTTGCCGTCTTAGCGCACATGCCGAAGAATTCCCGAATATGGACCGTTGCGGCCGCAGTAACGACCGTTGTCATGGCCGTCGCATGCTTTGCATTTTCCGGACTTCATCCCATGATCCTTTACAGCAGGGTAATCCGCGGCGACGCGGGCCCGGTTTCCTTGGTATCGTACAAAGAAGACCAGGTAGCAAGCGTAGCGGTGATAAAAAACGACCGGGGTCGCACGCTCAATATCGACGGCTTTAATGCCGCGGGGACCTTTCGCTACGAGTACATGCATTTGCTGGCACATCTGCCTTTGCTCCTTTCACCGCGGCCGGACACCGTTCTGGTGATCTGTTTCGGTACCGGCACGACGTGCGGGATCGCCGGTACCAATCCTTCCGTGAAACAAGTGGACTGCGCGGAGATCTCGCCGGCGGTCGTCGCGTCGGCGGGATATTTTTCCGATGTCAATTATCACGCCGCGCAGAATCCGAAGGTCCGCCTGATTATCGACGACGGGCGGAATTATCTTCTGCGCTCGCGGTGCCGTTATAACGTGATCACGCTCGAACCCATGCACCCGTATCTGGCCTCGGCCACCAACCTCTACTCCGCCGATTTTTACCGGCTCTGCCGCGAGCGGCTTGCCGCGCATGGCATCATGGCGCAATGGGTGCCGCTCCATGTGCTGTCGCGCCCTCAATACCGCATGCTTATCGCCAGTTTTGTGTCTTCATTTCCGCACGCATCGCTCTGGTTTCTTGGCACCGAAGGGATCCTTATCGGCGGCTTGGACCCTTTGCAAATCGATATCGCCGCGTTGAAACGGACAATGTCGGCCGACGGCGTGGTAAATGATCTCGCGAAAATATCGCTTACGGGCCCCGAGCGGCTGCTGTCCTGCTTTCTCATGGACGAACGACATATACGTGAATTTGTAAAGGATGTCCCGGTTATTAGCGACGACATGCCCCGCATCGAATTCTCGGCCCCGCACAACTTGGTTTTGCCCTCCGACCTTCTGTGGACCGAAAATATGGAAGAACTGCTTGGACGGCGTGTTTCCGTGTCGCCTTTTGTCGTAAACGCCGATGACACTTTGTTACAGGGTATCGTGCAATGCTCAAGGGCGTCAGTGATGATCATGAAAGCCGGAGTAATGAATTCGCGGCAACAGTTTTTTCAGGCATTGACGGAGGCTGATTCCGCTCTGGCGCTCATGCCTGGGGATACGACCGGCCGGATGGTCAGGCATGAGGCAATGGACAACGCCACGCTCATGTGTTTGAACGGAGCGCGCGGCCTCCGCGGTCAGGGGCTTCTTCTCCCTGCCGAAGCGGCCTACCTGCGGGCGCTTACGATCGATTCTTTGTGCGTTGCCGCCCATACCGAGCTGGCAACGCTCTATACCACGCTCGGCATGGTCGATAAGAGCCTATGGCATGCGCAGAAAGCGGTTGTTTTTTCGCCCGGCGATCCGGCCGCGCACACCAACCTTGCCGTCGTTTATATGAACCTCAATCGCGAGGCCGAAGCGGAGGCCGAGTTGCTTCGCGCCATCGGCATTGATGAAAGGTATGGTCCCGCCCACTATTTTCTCGGCTCGCTGTACGGTGAAACAGGCCGAACGGAAATGGCGCAGACCGCGTTGAAACGCGCGGAAGAGCTGGGATACAGACCGCGGCCGCGATGATGATATGATCCGGCGCTTCGATCAGGTCTTTGTTATGCCAAATCAAACCCCTAATAGTCACAAGCAACCGCCAGCCAGGAAGAACGTTCGCCGCGTACTTTTCTATTGCTGCATCATAGCGGGTATAACGTTTTTCGCTTTTTCGCCTTCCCTCCGGAACGGCTTTACAAACTGGGACGATGAAGGCTATGTGGTTGATAATCCCGATATAAAGGGGTGCACGTTACATAATGTGGTGAAGGTTTTTTCGTCAACATACGTAGGCAATTACCAGCCGCTCACAATGCTTTCGTATATGGCGGAGTACCGGCTCTTTAAGTTAAATCCCCTCGTTTATCATTGCACGAATCTGTTGCTGCATATCCTAAATTGCCTTCTTGTGTTTGCGCTGATATATGGTTTATCCGGAAAACAATTGACGAGTCTGCTCGTCGCGCTCCTGTTCGCCGTCCATCCCTTGAGGGTCGAATCCGTAGCATGGGTAGCGGAGCGAAAAGACGTGCTATCGGCCTTGTTTTATTTCCTTTCCCTTTTGTCGTATCTCCGGTATGTGAAGAAGACCGGCCGGAAGTTTTATGGATTCTGCCTGCTTTCGCTCGCGCTTTCTTTGCTCTCAAAGCCTGTCGCGGTCAGCCAGCCTTTTATACTGGTCCTTATCGATTATTTAATAAACCGAAAAGTTGACAAAAGAAACCTGGTTGAAAAAACCCCGTTTTTTGCCGTTGCCGTAGTGTTTGCGGGGATAACGCTTCTTACCCAAAAAAGTCAGGGTACGGTTCTGGAGTATTCATCGTTGTCAACTATAACGAGGGTTTGCGCGCCGTTTTACGGGATGGTTTTTTACGTGGTCAAATCGATCATACCCATCCATCTCAGCGCCTTATATCCCTTTCCCGCCAGGCTTGACGGAAGCATGAACCCGACGCTGATTGCGTCCTTTTTTTTGGTGATCGGAGTTGCAGCGGCGATTTATCGCCACCGCCTCTTACGGAAACTGGTTTTCGGTTCGCTCTATTTTCTCATCACCCTGCTTCCGATGCTTCAAGTAATCCGCGTGGGAGACGCCATGGTCGCCGAGCGTTATACGTATATCCCTATGCTTGGCTTCTATTATATTTTTGCGGAATTGTACGGATATTTAATCGGTGGAAAACTGGTTGACAACAAGGCCGCAAAAGGATTTCTGTCGGCAGGCGTCGTCATGTTTCTGATCATGTTCACCTGCATGACCTATCGGCGGTGCGGCGTCTGGAACAACAGCTTCTCGCTCTGGGACGACGCTATCGGTAAATTTCCGTGCGCGGTCGCGTATACTCACCGCGGGCTGGCCTACAGCGCCATTGGTGATAATGACCGGGCCATACAAGACTATTCTCAAGCGATTATGCTCGATCCCAACTATGCCCCGGCCCATAATGACCTCGGCGCAGCCCATAAAGACAAAGGCGACTATGACCGCGCCATCGAAGATTATTCGCGGGCGATCGCGCTGTTCCCCCGGTATGCAAGGGCCTATGGCAACCGGGGGATCGCCTATAAAAACAAAGGCGACATCGTCCGCGCGATCGAAGATTATACGCAGGCCATCGCACTTGATCCAAGGTTTGCGGCAGCCTATAATAACCGCGGCGTTGCTTATAATGGCCTTGGCGATCATGACCGCGCCGTTGAAGACCTTACTCAGGCGATCATGCTCAATCCAGGATATGCCATGGCGTACTACAACCGCGGACTTGCGTACAAAGCAAAAGGCGACGATGGCCGGGCGGGAGCGGACTTTAGGAAAGCCTGTGACCGCGGGCTATCTATTGCTTGTAAACATTTAATGCATCCGTAATCAAGGAGAAACCCTTGTATCCCACAAAAAAAGGCTCTTGGTTCATTACCGCCCTGTTTATTTTATCCGGCATCAGCGGCATCGTTTACGAAATAATCTGGGTCAGGTCTTTCGGCTTGGTTTTCGGAAACACGATTTTCGCGTCGAGTACCGTATTGTCCGTTTTTATGACCGGCCTTGCTTTGGGGAGTTGGCTGCTGGGAAAACGGATAGACCGCCTGAAGAATGCCCTTACAATTTATGCGTCTCTGGAATTAGGCATCGGCATGTGCGGTATGCTGGTGCCGCTGTGCATCCATGGTGTTTCGCCCCTGTATGCAATCATTTACAGGCACTTTCACCCTTCGTTTTATCAGATCAGCCTGATAAGGCTTTTTGTTTCGTTCCTGATCCTGATTGTTCCCTGTACGCTCATGGGCGGAACTTTGCCGGTAATAAGCAAGTTTATTTCTGAGACATTCGGAGGAATGCCGGAAAAACGGGCGGGCCGGTTATATGCCGCAAATACGCTGGGGTCGGTCTTCGGCTGTTTGATCTCGGGATATTTTTTAATCGGTACTATCGGGCTTATCGGTACAACGGCATTCGCGGTTTTTCTAAACATTGCAATCGCGGGGGTGGTCTTGATCTATGGCAAACGGCGGAGGGGCCTGTCGAATGCAATTGACGAAAAAAACACCAGGATTACCGGTATCGAAAAAGATGAAAACGGCCCTTTTAAAAAACCACAGATAAAAACGGTCCTTGTATTGTATGCTATATCCGGTTTCTTAAGCCTCTTTCTCGAAGTGGCCTGGACCAAGGCGCTCGTATGGGTTATGGGCATGGATTCCTACGCTTTCGCTTCCATGCTTTCGGTATTTTTATTCGGGCTGGCGCTCGGAAGCTTTCTCGTATCCCGTCTCGCCAAAAACATGAGCGGCGCGATCATGAAATTGGCCGTTATTGAATTGTTGATCGGCTTGTCGGTGCTCATTTCCACGGCGCTGATAAATAACATGTACGGTGTCATGCATAATCTTGAAAACACCTTCGCTATTACGACATTCTGGGGCTCATTTTTCTACCTCATTGCGCTGGCCGCGGTGATCATGGCCCTTCCGACGCTGCTTATGGGCATGGCCTTTCCGCTTGCGCTTAAGATAATCCTTAACGGCAAAACGAATATCGGCGCCGGCGTCGGCGCCGTCTATGCGGCCAATACGATAGGGTCGGTCTTCGGGGCGCTCTTGGCGGGATTTGTCGCGCTTCCCCTGATCGGCGTCATGAGAAGCATCGTAATTGCCGGCGCCATTTTTCTCCTGGTGGCGGCGATCCTCTTCATGGCCGCCTCGGAGTATCGGAAAACCGCGGTCAACGCTGCGGCAATCGCCCTGGCCGCCTTAAGTTTCATGGTGATGATCGGTTATACGCCGGATCTCAGGGACGCGCTGGCGCAAGGGCTTAACAAAGGCGAGAAGCTGCTCTATTTCAAGGAAACAATCACCGGCGACGTCCAGGTGACGGAAAGCCAATCGGCGGATTATGGAAGAATACTCAGAATAGACGGCAGAATGGTGGCATCGGACGGGCAAGTCGACGTGGCCTCCCACAAGTACCCTGCGCACCTCATGGTGTTCCTGAACAACCGCCCGAAATCCGCGCTGCTCATCGCTTTCGGAGCGGGCGGGACCGCCGGATCGATCCTCAGGTACGACGAAGTGCAACGGCTCGACGTCGTGGAAATCTGCGGTGGGGTCGTGGAGCCGGCCAGGCAATATTTTTCAAAGATGAACAACGACGTTTTAAACGACCCACGGCTCCACCTGATCATTCAAGACGGCAAAAATTTCGTCCGGTTGACCGATCAGACCTACGACATCATCTATTCCGGCCCGATCCACCCGCAGTCGAACCAGGGAAGCGCGGCTCTTTACACCAAGGATTTTTTCGAGGACTGCCGGAAGCGGCTGAACCCGGGTGGAATCCATTGCTTATGGCTGCCGATGCATATACCGCCTGAAGATTACAAGGTGATCGTCAAGACGTTTACGCAGGTGTATCCGCACAGTTCGATGTGGATGACCACCTGTTCACCCAATACCATAATGCACACGCATCTGATCGGATCAAACGACCCCCTTGCCATAGATTTTCAGAGGGTCACGGAAGAATTAGGCAAAGGCGCGGTCGCGGCCGATCAAATGGACTATGTCACCCTTTCAAGCGGGGTCGATTTTATAGGCCAATGCGCGCTGGGCGAGGAAAAACTCCGTGAATTCACCTCTGATGTAAAGCACATCAACACTGATAATCTGCCCTACGCGGAATTCTACAGAAAGTTTGGAAGGAAAATTTATAGGCAGAACCGGGAATGCCCGGCCCTGATTTTATCGGATATCATGCGCTACAAAGAAAATGCTTTACCTTTTGTAGTGAATGTCCCCGATTCGGAAGAAGCGGGGTTGGAAGAAAAGGCGGCTGCAAATTATAAAGGCGACAGTCTGAGAATATGGGGACATATTCGCACCATACAGTGTAATGTGCTTGCCGAGGAGGCGAAGGCGACGTCAAAACCCGTCGATATCAATAAGGCCTATCAGTACTACAACGACACCTACCGCTATTACAGTGAAGCCCAGCGTTATCTGCCCGACGACCGTTTTCTGAAAGAATTCTTCATTGAGGCATCGAAAGCTCGCCCGAACTGAACACGAATTCCATGGGCATAATACGGAATTCCGCAACAAAGTATGAATTCGGTGGCGCTTTACTTACATAGAAATCGGAATATTCTTGATACATACATTTGAACCTACCTGTAATCTGATTACATAACACCCTGCTGCCGCATCCTTCTTGTTCCAAGAAAAACGTTGCGCTCCTGAGCTAAGACTTCTATTTGCCCAAGTTAAAATTTCTCTGCCAGAGAGGTTGTAAATTTTGAGACTGACCTGATCTGAATGAAGAAGATAGAATTCAATTGTTACGATATGGGTTGTATTGCTTGGAGATATTTTAAGATTTGCTTGTTGTAACATTTCATTCTGTGATTTGGAATTTATTACCCGAGTTATTTGTGAAAGAGGTCTTCTCCATACGCTGCCAATACCACCGAAAATAGTCACGGCAAAGATATTACTGTCGCTCACGGCAAGAGATGTGGCACGACCTTCCCTCCCCCCGAGGCCGAAATTAACCATGGTCCTTCCTTTTCCATTATTTGTTGAAAAAAACACCCCCTCATCAAATGCGGCAAAAATAGTACTACCGCTAACGGCAAGAGCCGAGACATACCTTGTAATGCCGGAATCGATTGCGGTCCAGCTTGTGCCGTTGTTTGTGGAAAAGAAAACACCGCCTCCATAGGGAAACATGCCGGTGGACCCCGGATCTGTACCGGCAAAAATTGTACTGCCGCTTACAGCAAGAGAAGTAACAAGAGTATAAGTGAGTCCGTAATCCGCTGCCGCATTCCAGGTTTTTCCGTTATTGGTGGAAAGATAAACGCCGCTAAAACCGACAAAGATGTTGCTGTCGCTAACGGCAAGGCAGTTGGCTGCGAGGTTTGAATCGGACACCGTCCAGCTTTTGCCGTTATTGATGGATAAATAAATAGGTCCCCCTGTCGCGGCAAAAATATGGTTGACGTTCATGGCAAGACAATAGACAGTTGTATTCGCTATGCCATTATTAGCGGCAATCCAGCTCGTGCCGTTGTCGGTGGATAGGTAAATACCGCTACCATCAGTCCCGGCAAAGATATTTTTGCCGCTCACGGCAAGACACACGACACTGGTATTCGCAGGTAGGCCATTATTAACCGCAGTCCAGCTATCACCGTTATTGGAGGACAGAAAAACACCGCTACCTTCAGTCCCGGCAAAGATATTTTTGCCGCTCACGGCAAGCGAATAAATTTGGCCGTCCCACGGGCCATTTGTTTGCACCCATTGAGCATTTGTAACATGTGTAAATGAAACCAACACCCCTAAACAAAGAATAAACCGGATGGATTTGTTCATTTAATCCTTCCCTTCGTTTGCGTTATAACCGGAACGTTGATTGATTTTAATATACTGTAAATAAGGCATTAAAGCAATAGGGCATGAAAAATAGTGTTCTCTGTAGGGAAACAGTGACTTTCTCAGAAAGGGCCCACGTTTTGATCAGCCCTTTTCATTGTATGATCTGCTCTTGGTAGGTTTTTAGTTGGTGGGGAAAAAGACCGGCGGTTTTTTGGTTCGGATATGAGGCAATTTTAGGAGGACATGAAAAAAATGCCCCTTTTCCTCCTATTGAACAAGAAGAAAAAGGGGCATAAGTTTTACCCTCGCTTTAATGCGCGGTTATTGCACATGCACCAATCGCTGGACGGTCTTGGAATCACCGGCCGTTAAAGTGACATAATAGACCCCGGCAGGCTCGCTTTTCCAGTCATGGCTTAGGCTATGCTGGCCCGA
>JBAVGL010000009.1:0-3168 GCA_049684795.1 Chitinivibrionales bacterium
GGCGAAACAGGTCCCGATCATGGCGATAGGGGCCGCTTTCAGCTTTGTGATCATGATGTTCAACATCCCGATTCCGGGCGGCACCACCGGACATGCGGTTGGGGGCGTGCTTCTGGCCGTTTTATGCGGCCCGTGGGCCGCCTGCCTTGCGGTGAGCGTGGCCCTGGCGCTCCAGGCATTTTTGTTCGGCGACGGCGGGATTACCGCATTCGGCGCGAATTGCTTCAACATGGCGTTCGTCATGCCATTTACAGGATACTATATTTACCGCGCGATAAGTTTGAAAAGTAAACCTGAGGCATTTCGAAAAGTCGTTGCCGCCGGAATCGGCGCGTACCTTGGTTTAGTCATTGCCTCCGCCTGCGCTGGGGTTGAATTCGGGCTTCAGCCTTTGCTGCACCATACGGCGTCGGGCCAGGCCCTGTATTGTCCTTACACAATGAGAATCGCCCTACCCGCCATGGTCGGCGGGCATGCCCTGGTTTTCGGCTGGGTTGAACTCCTGGCAACGGCTTTGGTCGTAAAGTTTCTTCAAAAGCAGGAACCCGATCTCTTTCAATCGGATGCGAAGGCTTCCTGATGAAACTTTCCACAAAACTTTGGATAGGTCTTGGCGGCCTGGCCGTCCTTTCTCCGCTGGGGCTTATTCTGCCCGAAAAATTCAAAGCGGGCGACGCCTGGGGCGAATGGGACGCTGAAAAAATAAAAGAGCTTGTGGGATACGTTCCCAAAGGGCTGGGAAAGCTTTCTTCCCTATGGAACGCGCCATTACGTGATTACACTTTTAAATCCTGGCAAAACCTGGGCATAAAACATGTAAGTCTGGCGTACGTCGTATCGGCCACTATTGGCATTGCGCTGTGTTTCGGCATTGTGTTTCTATTAGGAAAATTTATTGTAAAAAAAGATCTCAAAGCTGGAAGTTCGAGAAAAGCCGATGGCTTTATCGAACGTTCAATTCTTGGCGCCATAGGATTTATACAAGCGACAGTTTCAAACGACGAAACAGCGGTCAGACGCGGTTTTTTGCAGGGCCGCGACCCGCGATTCAAAAGCCTGAGCATCGCTATTTTACTCTGCTGCGTTTTAGCGTCAAAAAGCACGATTGTGTTAAGCGGTTTTTATCTGGCCGCCATCATACTGGCCCTGGTATCCTCCATAAGCCTTGGATCTTTCCTTAAGCGGACCTTGCTATTTGTTCCCCTGTTTTCCTTTTTTATCGTGGTTCCGGACATTTTCAGCCCCATCACTCCCGGCGATAGCGTTTTTTCCTTTACTGTTTTTTCCCATCATGTTTCAATAACCCGGCAGGGCCTCGGCTCCGCCATGATTTTTTTCATGCGGGTTCTGGCGTCCGTATCTTTTGCCGTGCTTTTGGTCTTGACAACAAGGCACCATGTCCTTTTAAAAGTATTGCGTCTATTTAAAGTGCCCCAGGTTTTCGTGATGACCATGGGCATGTGCTATCGGTATATTTATTTATTCCTCGATACCATTCAAAAAACATTTTGTGCGATTAAAAGCCGCGTCGGCTTTGTGAGCTCGACCAAGGCCGGGCAAAAAATCGCGGCAATGAACATGGCGGGTTTGTGGTTGAAATCATACCGCATGCAAACGCAGGTCTACGACGCCATGCTTTCGCGCGGATACACGGGCGAGCCGAAAGTACTTGAAGAATTTAAAGCGGGCACAATTGACGGCGTTTTGTTAATCATTTCACTTTTGACGCTTGCGGGAACATTATGGCTGAACCGATTTATTCATTAGTCGACGTTGATTACTCCTATCCCGGAAACATTCCTGCATTATGCGGGCTAAACCTGTCCATTAATGCCAGTGACCGAGTGGCCATTATCGGCGCAAACGGCACGGGAAAATCAACGCTTTTGACCATTCTCGACGCGCTGATTTTTCCCGATACAGGAACGCTGAGTTTTTCCGGACGGGCCATGACCCGCCATGCCATGGACGATGCATTGACCCAGCGGACTTTCCGTGCCAAAGTCGGGTTCGTGTTCCAGAACCCCGACATCCAGCTCTTTTGCCCTACCGTCAAGGAAGATATTGTTTTTGGTCCCTTGCAACTTGGGGTCCCTCATGAAGAAATCCTGCGTCGTCTCGATAGCGTCGTGGAGCGGATGCGGCTTTCGCATTTGCTCGAACGCTCACCGCATCAACTGAGCATCGGAGAAAAGAAAAAAGCGGCAATCGCCTCGGTGCTGGTCATTGAACCCGACGTGCTTCTTTTCGACGAACCCACGGCCGGGCTCGATCCGCAAACAACGCGCGATATCATTGCCGTGATCGTCGATGCGCACAAAAGCGGCAAAACCGTTGTCATGGCCACGCATGATCTGCATCTTGTCGAGGAAATCGCCGACGTCGTGCATGTGTTCGGCGATAATCGAAGCATCATCCGCAGCGGCACTCCAGAAGAAATTTTGTCGAACAACGATTTTTTAAAGCAGCATAACCTCGTGCATGTGCATGTACATCGGCATCTGCACACGATCCATGCTCATCCGCATTAAATTACCCGATAAATTCAGCCCTTGGCATTTCTTTTTTTGCGGCTTCAAAGAGGCGTATGTCCGAAACGATAAAAAGTTTTGATTTTGACAAAATGGCAGAAGAAAGTTGAATACCGTCCAGCACTTTTAACTGATGATTCCTGATGACTCGAATACACTCTCGAACAAGATCATCATTAAATTCAACAATGCCAAAATAATCATAATCGTGTAAAAATTCATTCTCAATCCATCCATAAGTTTTCCTATGGCAATGCATTTATCAGAGACGCGATTATCCGCGCCAGGATTATTTTTGCCGAAAAATAATAATGTTCCCTTTTCGAACTGATAAAGAATGATATGCTGTCAATTTATTTGCATAACCTGTTTTTCGTCCGAGTACATTAACCAAAGGCTGATTCCCTGAATGGATTATCGGCGATATCGCTTCAGTCTTTTTTATCACTTCCGTTGTCCATCTTTCGCGTTCGCATAAAAGATGCAGAGTATCGCGATGTTTATTTGAAACGAAAATGATTCTTCCGGGAAAGGAAGAAACTAACACCAAATTCCCAGAGGGGCAAGGTTCAAAACAATCAACATTTACTCCGATATTAGAACAAGTTGTTGAGAAATATGGAGAATAAATTGTCAT
>JBAVGL010000010.1:0-1720 GCA_049684795.1 Chitinivibrionales bacterium
CCGGGTTTTCCCTGAAGCAGGAATCTTCAGATGAAAAGCTATGGATATTTAATTTTCACGATCCATTGCCCGTGGTCCCGCCATGGATAATTTCTGCTGAAACAGAAAAGCCGCTTTAATGTTTGAAAAAGTATGCATCCCCGTTGAATACTGAGAAAATAAATTGAATTACAAAAACGAATATTGAAGAGCTCAAATAATCCTGCTAAGAAAAATGAAACAAAAATGACCAAACAAGCGTCTAATATGTAAAAAGGGATTATATTAACATATGGTTGGAATAGGGAAATGATAAATGTCAAAAATGATTTTGTTGGGCGTGATTTCTATTGACAAAAAAAGGGGCATTTTTCAACATAATCAGGAGGGGGCACCATGAAAAAGATATTATTTTTTTCCGGCGTTCTTTTTTTATTTGTTATGGGAGCCGCGGCTTCCCAGCAATATGATAATTTGGCTAAACTTATCAAATCAGGCGCAAACGAGGAAGTTGTCATAGCCTATATTAATGCATCCGACTCCAGCTATAATTTGACTTCGGATGAAATTTTGCATCTTAAAGAATACGGGGCCTCTTCAAACGTAATCGTGGCGGCCATTCAGCATAAGGGAAGAGTAGCCGGTTCAAACAGCCAGATTGCGCCGCCTGCCGCGTCAAAGGAAACTTCTTCGGTCGTTTCCCCTCGTTCCTACGAAGTTTATCGAGTCGGCCCATACTGGAGGCCCTGGAGAGCGGCAACCACATATTGGTATCCAAAAAATTTTGATAAAATAAATCAGGCTTTTCAAATTGATGTGGCTGCATTGCTTCAAGGGGCATTCTCGGTCAATTATGAATATTTGTTGGCGCATCAGCATGGGTTGGTTTTAGGAGGAAGCTATTACAGCGGGTGGGGATGGGATTCGCATGGCGAAAATGTACAGCTGGCCTATCGTTGGCATTTTTCGCGGAGTATGAATTCGGGATTTATAGGGGCATTCGTTAATGCAGGCAGGAATTATGGAAATGCAAGTGACTTGTGGGACTATTCGGATGATACGGTCAACTATAAGCAAACAAGCATCACTATCGGGCCTGATATCGGGAAGCGATGGGTCTCTCCGTGGGGCTTCAGCGTGGTTGCGCAGGTTGGCTATGGATACACATGGAGCAAATTCGATAATCCGGTCCCGGACCAGAATACACAAGACAGGCTGCGATGGCTGACCGGTTTTAATTACGAAATTTCGCTTGGATATGCATTTTAAATGGAAACGATTAAGAAAATATTTTTTCAAAAGTAAAAACAGTGAAATGCTTTTAATCCTGTTAATCGTTGTCAGATCAAAGGGGGGATATATGAATAAATTAATGATTCTTGCTGCAATGGTGACTCTAGCGGTTTTTTCCTGCTGGGCGACTGAAGGTTATAATGACCTGGCAAAGCTTGTTAAATCAGGGGTCAGCGAAGATATTGTCATCGCATATGTCAATTCTTCGAATGTTTCCTACGCTCTTACGCCGGATGAAATCATGGAATTGAAAAAAATGGGGGCCACAGACAAGGTGCTTACCGCGGTAATCCAGAAAAAGAAACCGGCCTCCGATGCTCAATTGCAAAAATCAGCTCCTCCGGCAGCTTCAATAAACAACACGCAAAATGCCGGACAGTCCGATCCAACGGTTGTTTATCAAACGGCGCCTTCTTCGGGTCAGTGGGTTTTTGTCAATGATTACTGG
>JBAVGL010000011.1:0-6252 GCA_049684795.1 Chitinivibrionales bacterium
GTTAAGACAGATTGGTCAGCCGGAAGCGGCCATAGCACAGTACGAGAAGGCTATAGAAATCAACCCAAATCTTGCGGAAACCTACAACAATCTCGGCATAACATTGGCGCGAATGGGCAAGACGGTCGAGGCGATTGCACAGTACAAGAAGTCCTTGGAAATCAACCCTAATAAAATTAACGCACTCAATAATCTTGCCGGTGCGTATGTTCAAGTAAAGCAATTCAAAGATGCCATTCCTCTTCTCCAAAAAGCCCTTGCGTTGGCGAAAGCAGCAGGTGACGAATCACAGGCTAGAGGAATTGCAACAAATCTTGAAATGATCAAACAATCGGCCGATTCAGTTCAACAAGATTCAAGATAACATCTTGTAGGTTAAAATAAAATTGAGTTATAAAAAAAGCGAATAGCCTATCATAAAATGTCAAAACCAACGCATAAAAAACCCACAAAAATAATTCAACCGCAAGGACCTAACCAGTGGATAAAATTCCCTTCGGTCCGGCTAATAAAACGAGATTTAATTTTAGGTTTTCTATTGTTTGTCGTTACCCTTGCGGCTTATCAACCTGCATGGAACGGCAAACCAATTTGGGATGATGATCATCATATTACCCGGCCAGATCTTCGTTCAACGACTGGCCTGGCACGAATATGGACCCAGCTCGGCGCTACGCAACAATATTATCCGATAGTGCACAGTGTTTTCTGGTTTGAATATCACCTTTGGGGCAATTCGACGCTTGGATACCATTTAGTCAACATTCTTTTGCACTTCTTTTCGGCATTACTATTGGTTTGCATCCTTCGACGACTGGCAATACACAGTGCTTGGTTCATTGCAGCCATTTTCGCTTTGCATCCGGTACAGGTGGAATCGGTAGCATGGATTACGGAATTGAAAAACACATTATCTGGAGTCTTTTTCCTTTCGGCAGCCTTGGTTTATCTAAAGTTTGACAGCGAAAGAAAAAGAAAACCGTATGTAATGGCCTTATGTCTTTTTATTCTTGGTTTAATGTCGAAATCCGTTATCGCGACATTGCCCGTTTCACTTCTTGTAGTTTGTTGGTGGAAGCGTGGAAAGATTGACTGGAAAAATGATGTAGTTCCATTGCTACCGTTCTTTGTGATAGGAATTGCATACGGTTTGTTCACCGCTTGGGTTGAAAATAAATTTATAGGCGCCCAGGGCAGCGATTTCACTTTCACCTTTGTTGAGCGAGGCCTAATAGCGGGGCGAGCTATATGGTTCTACTTATATAAAATATTTTTGCCTTTTGATTTGATTTTTATTTATCCTCGGTGGAATGTAAGCCAAGCCGTTTGGTGGCAATATCTATTTCCCATAGCGGCTCTTATACTTGTTGGCCTACTTTGGACATTACGGCAACGCTGGCGCGCGCCGCTGGCAGCATTTCTATTCTTTGCGGCAACGCTATTCCCCGTACTTGGTTTTTTCAATGTTTACCCGTTCCGTTACTCTTTTGTTGCAGACCATTTTCAGTATCTTGCTTGCATAGGCCCCATTGCTTTGGCTGCCGGAATAGGATCGAAATTTATCTTGTTAAAAGGGAAAACGCGATTGATGCTTTGTGTTATTATATTGCTTATATTAAGCGCTCTGACCTGGAAGCAATGCTGGATTTATTCGGACGCCTCGACATTATTCCGCGCAACGACACAGAAAAATCCCGGTTGCTGGCTGGCTTACAATAACCTTGGCGTCCTGCAGGCCGATAGCGGCCACAATAGCGAAGCCATGGCCTATTATCGAAGAGCATTGGAACTCAAACCTGACTATGATAAAGCCCACACGAACCTCGGCATCGTACTCGCGGAGAGTGGCCAAACAAAGGAGGCCATGGACCATTACCGGAAGGCATTGGAAGCCAACCCTTACCATGATAGAGCTCACACCTACCTTGGCATCCTGCTGGCGGAGAACGGTCATATTGACGAGGCCATTTATCATTTTCGGAAAGCATATGAAATTATGCCCGAGAACATCGGCGCCCTCAAGAATCTCGCCGAGGCATTGATACAAAAAGGGCAACAGGCCGATGCAATTCCGCTCCTTCAAAAAGCCCTTGCATTGGCGAAAGCCGCCGGCGATGAATCGATGGTAAGGGAAATTACTTTAAATCTTGACCGGCTTAATAAAATGATGAGTTCGGTTCAACAAGGTCCACGATAGGATCAAAGAAATGGCAAATTCCCAAACGTATGGATAATAATAAGCAGGAACCAATCAAGACAAACAACCGACGCGTTCTTTTTTACTGCGGCCTTATCGCGGTCATAACGGTTATCGCTTTTTTGCCCGCCCTAAAAAACGGCTTTACTAATTTTGATGATGACGACTACGTCGTCAATAATTCGGATATACGAGGCCTCACGTTTAACAATGTCGCTAAAATATTCTCGTCAATAAATGTAGGCAATTATCAACCGGCCACGATGCTCACCTATCTGGCTGAGTATCAATTTTTCAAATTAAACCCCGCCGCTTATCATTTTGACAATCTGCTCCTGCATGTCATAAATTGCCTTCTTGTTTTTGCGCTTTTCTATGGTTTATCCGGGAAACATGTAATAAGCCTTCTCGTCACTCTGCTGTTCGCCATCCATCCGATGAGAGTTGAATCCGTGGCATGGATATCCGAACGGAAAGACCTGCTGTCGGCTCTTTTTTATTTCATTTCGCTGCTGTTGTATATTCGGTATATACAAGGAAACAACCGGAAGTTTTATTGGTTCTGCGCAATTTCGCTCCTGTTTTCATTGCTGTCAAAGCCCATGGCGGTCAGCCAGCCTTTTGTGCTGCTTCTTATGGATTATATACGCCACAAGAAACTGGATACCAAGGCAATACTTGACAAGATTCCTTTTTTTGCGATTGCGGCGGTATTTGCGGTATTAACGCTTCTTACGCAAAAAAATCCCGGTACGGTTTCGGAATATTCCTATGTTTTTACGCATATTCCAATACTTCGGCGTATCTGCGTGCCTTTTTACGGGATACTCTTTTATCTCACGAAATCAATTTTGCCTTTTCAACTGTGCGCGTATTATCCCGTTCCGGATGCCCTTGACAAAGGTATGAATCTCATGTTGTTTGCGTCGCCTTTCCTCGTGATCGGCATTGCCGCGGCGATATATTATTTCCGTGATCGTTCCCGTACGCTCGTGTTTGGTTCATTGTTTTTTCTTATTACGGCATTGCCGGTGCTTCAAATAGTAACAGTCGGAAGCGCTATTGTCGCCGAGCGGTATACGTATATTCCCATGCTGGGTTTCTATTTCATTTTTGCGATGCTGTTGGGGTTTTTGCTTAAAGAAAAGTTTGCCGGCAAAAAAATCATTAAAACTTTGATGGTTTTCGGCGTCAGTACGGCATTATTGGTTTTTAGCTGCCTGACCCATGAACGGTGCAAGGCATGGAAAGACAGTTTCTCACTCTGGAACGACGTCATCGCAAAATTCCCCGTCGCGATCGCCTTTAACAGTCGCGGCGTGGCTTACGGCCGCCAGGGCGGTTACGACCGCGCCATTGAAGATTTCAATCAAGCTATCCGGATCAATCCGATGTCCGCTCTTGCTTATAATAACCTCGGACTGGCCTATAATGCCAAAGGCGACGTAGACCTTGCCCTGGAGGATTTTTCTCGGGCCGTGAAGCTCAATCCAAAAGGCGCTCTGGCATATAATAACCGCGGACTTGTCTATAGGTCCAAAGGCGACGTAGACCATGCCCTTGAGGATTTTTCTCAGGCGGTAAAGCTTAATCCCCATAATTTTGAAGCATACTATTATCGCGGGCTTACTTATACCGCCAAAGGTGACATCGACCGGGCAATTGAAGATTATTCGCAGGCGATCAAAATCAAGCCAATGGCTGAAGCATATAATAATAGAGGTCTTGCTTACAAAGAAAAGGGCGACGAATCCCGCTCTATCGATGATTTCACCAAGGCGATCGGGATAAATCCTGATTATGCCGTTGCCTATTGTAACCGCGGGGTCGCATATTTCACAAAAGCCGACTATCAGAGCGCTATTGAAGACTATACCCGGGCGATAAATCTCAATCCCAGGTCGATGCAAGGATTTTATAATCGCGGGCTTGCCTATAAGGCATCAGGCGATTTTAGCCATGCCTTGGACGATTTTAACGCGGCATGTGGTTTGGGATTAAACGTTGCATGTGAAATGGCGTCGGGCAATTAAGCGCCTTTCCACGGTGCTCGCCAAAATTGAAATCTGTGCTTGGCTTTCCAATGAAAGCAAAAAATGCATGACCCGGATCAGTTCGTGGATTTTTGCCGGAAGGTCGCGAGGTTCCGGGGCGCGTGATTATGCTGTCAAGCTAAGAGTATGCCGGAATCCATTTTAAAAGTTACATCGTGTAATCGCTTGTGACAGAGCAAACCCAAGTTTATTTTATCTAAACAACTGACAGCACCCACAAAATAGATTTTCCTATTGGGCGAATTCTGAATTATTTAGTGAAAACTATCTATTGCTATTATGTATAGCACTCGAATGTGAGTTACAATGAACGACGCATCATATACCGTCCAAGAAGGCGATACTTTCGCAAGCGTTTCCAAAGTGTTATATGGTGATGAGAAAGTCGCGGCGGCGCTTTCGGCCGTAAACGATATTTCGATGTCATCCGCTTCAGACGAAATTTCCGTTGAAGTGCTTAAAACTCCCGACAAATTATGGGTATTGCAAAACAATCCGAGCGGCGGCATGGCCATATTGGATGCATTTCAATTAAAAGGAATAATCGTTGATTTGGAGTGGGGAGCGAAATCAATACTAGCCTGGGATACGAGCGACAAAGCCGAGATGAAAATCAAATTAAATGTCAATTATTCAAGGGATACTGCGGTTGATTCAGTCGCTTTGGAAGTATATCAATTCAGCTCCGACGATAACCACATATTATACAAAAAGTTTACCGATTTAAAGATTGAAGGAAGCAAGTTGTTGGGGTCCGATGACAAGGAATTTGAATTCTTTATCGAATGGCACGATTCCATGTATCAATATGGCCGGACCCAATACTTCTGCAAATTAATCACGGACAGTCAAGAAAAAAGTTCCGAGTTGGACACCGACAAGTTGCTTCAGTTAAAATATTACGACAGCGTCATAGCGAACCCGAGCGGCGATCTCCCCGGCGCTTCGGTGGAAGGCAATTGGGTCTATTCGTACTTTATCAATTATGGCCCCTGGTTTGAGGCCGCCAACGGCACATTGACCGCGGATGGGCATAAAACAAAATCGTACGGAACAACGGAAACCATATCGATGAAGATCATGGTTGAGCGCAACAAATTCATCCATCACCAATCAAGCCATGGAACCGCTTATTGCGAATGCAACGGTACTAAAAATTATGTTGTAAATTCCGGAATCGCAGGGCCCGATGGACAAAACGATTATTGGTGTCCTATTTGTCATACTTTTAACAAAGCGGTGGGCTGTATATTTTTGAAGGATTGGGATAATTTATTTTTCATTACCGACGTTAAGAAACTGAAACATGCTCCCAAAGTTCTGCTTCTCGCCAACTGCTGTTTAACGGCCATTACGGATGTTTACCCAAAGTCATGGTTGGCGCAGGGAACGCAATGGTACATCGGGTGGGCTTTACCCGTTGATGATGAGGCGGCGGTGGATTTCGCCAAGGCGTTTTACCGCCGTTGGATGGTCATGTATAAAATGGAGCACGATAAAGTTCGCAAGGCTTTCAACGACGTTCGAGGGCCCTATGCCCAATATCGGCCCAGAATTTTCGGATAGAGGAGATACGATGCTTGACTACGATGACATTATGAGAATATTTGATCGGTTGAAAATTGAAATGAAGGTCCCGACCGACGCACTCCTGCAATTTATAGAGAAAAGAAATATCGAATCGAGCAGCGCGGATTCAATCGCGCCATTCGTGTTCAAGGAACCATTACCCATCAGTGACGATAATGATGATCAGGAACAAAAACAATTGAATAAAATGGTTGATGAACCGGTTTTAATCCCGAAACTTACCGAGATTATCGTATGGATCGGTCACTTCACCAGCGGTCCCTTTTATTGGGAATTGGCCATTGACATGGATGGCAAGCTCGTTCGGGTTCGAAAATCCCGATAAATTGCAAATTTAAGGTCTTTGTTTATGCGTTTGCTGACTGTTACCTGGATGCTATTTCTTTTCAATGAGGGCATAATGTGTTCGGA
>JBAVGL010000012.1:0-5639 GCA_049684795.1 Chitinivibrionales bacterium
AATTGTTTAATATAATTTATTTCATAAGACAAATGAACCTAAATCGGGCATTAGTACCTTTTGGGTTATAAAATTACACAAAGGTTCCTAATCATTTTGTTCTTGGATTAAATATGATAACGTATTGATTAATAAACAAATGTAAAATTATTTAAATACATTGGCACAAATATCGCAAGTTATATTCACATGTCAAATTCATTTCAAATACTTGTTATAAGCGAAAGCGAGGAAACGCAAATTGAGCTCAAAAAAAATCTTGCGCGTCTTGGTTGCAAGGTTAAATGCGTTAATTCATCCGAGATAGGTATCGAAGAACTTGGGAAAACGAATTATGACGCGGTTTTTGCCGATCTGTGTGTCAGGGAAAAGGGTGGAAGGACCGTTGCGCGGTGGGTTAAGAACGAATCCGTTAAAACGAAAGTTTTTCTTGTTACCAGCTGGAAGGGGCAACTGGAACCTAATTTGTTGCAGTTGGATGGGATCCATGCCGTTATACATAAGCCGTTTATTTTCAGCGAAATCAGGGACAAAATTCTTGAACATATCGGTTAGGTTCTGTAGGCGAATTATATACGCGTTTAGCGTAGATAATCACCCATACAGAACCTTATCCACCTTGTGGGTTAGTCTCTCTTGGCTCTTAAGCGACAATTTTTTGTCATTCAAAAGCTTAGAGAGACTTATCTGCCCTCAGGCAGAAAGAAAGTGAACAATGTATGGTCGATTCATGCATAGAATGCGGAAAGAAATTAAAAACCTCCGAAATTAAGGAGGGGTTCTGCATCAATTGCCAGACTAAAATAAACAATGATTTCAGTATCAGTGACGAACTATTTGATGAGAAAGAAGTGTTTTTTGAAAATATATTTGAAAAGTAATCGAAATCTTAGTGCCAGGGGTATTGCTGTTCTATTTGGCGGGTTTAAAAAAAAATAAAAAAATGTTGCATTTCATGATTTTTGTAGTATATTAATATCATCGTGTGAACCCAAGGAAATTTTAATGACCAAACGATATGCAGCAATTCTAACGATAATATTCTCAGTTATGTCTCTGCTTTTTGCGCAGGAAAAAAGAGATACGATTGCTGCGGGTTCAATTATTACCACCCAACAAACAACAGGCAAACCCCTGGCAAAGCAAACCAGGGTTCGTATACCGCAATCAAGCTGGTCAAAAATAAAAGATCTGTTCATGTAATCGGAAAAAAAATGAAGCAAAAAAAAAGGCGCTTGAAAGCGCCTTTTTTTTGCTGAGCCGTCTTGATTTTACGAGGTTGTAACGGTATTATTTGCCCCATTCTGCAAAGCCTGGAGCAGTGCCGAATTACTGGCGCCGGTGTTGTTTGTACCTAAAAAGGCCTGGAGAGCTTCATTGTCAGCAAGGGCCGTCAGATTTGTGGAACTAGCGTTGATTGCGCTGTTTCCCAGTTCCGTCTGTAAAAGCGTTGAATCATTGCTGTTTAATGCCTGAAGCATGGCAAGAGCATTGCTTTGGGCGGTAGCGCTGCCCCCGTTAGCGCCTTGTAAAGCTTCAAACATCGCCAGATTGCTGTCGAACATGCCGTCAGTCGTATCGTCCGTGCCATCCGGTGAATCAAGAAGCGGGTTAACGGTATTTGTCCCGTCTGTGCCGCTTAACATCTCAAGCAAGGGATCGGTGCTGCTCGTATCGTCCGTGCCGCCTAATAATTGAAGCAGCGAATTATTGGCATTGGTCCCATACATGCCTTCCAGCGCCTGAAGCATCGCCAGGCCGCTCGCGCTGTTGCTATCCGCGGCGGTACTATTGTTTGCCGCGGCCGATTGCGACGACTGCAATAAATCAAGGAAAGGATCGCTGCCGGACGCGGCGTTTGACGAAGATTCGAGGGAAGCAAGATAACTTTGCAGTTGAGCGCTCTGCAGCGAGCCGCTCCCTATTTGGGAAATGTCCATACTGTGCCTCTTTATCGCTATCTGCTGAGACTATGGACATCCTTGTCATGGTCAAAAGCATCTCACCGTACCTGGTGGTGCCTTTCTTATCTTATTCATAGTATCGGTTATGAGCACAAAAAACATTAATAAATTCTTCATAAAAAAAGCCGCTTTCCACAGCTGGAAAGCGGCCGGCATCATTGAATTTTAGGCGGCGAAACTTTTCTTTAATACATTTTTACAGCGCGTTGCTTGTCCAGGATACCCCGTCGAAAGATGTGAGAACGGTACTGTTGTCTCCAACCGCGATGAACCGGGCACCGGCATAAGCTACCCCGTTAATGGAGCTTGCCGTTCCGGAATTCCTTGCGGTCCATGTTACCGCGTCCGGAGAAGTAAGGATGGCGCCGCCGTAACCAACCGCGATAAATAGGTTATCGCCAAACGTCACACCGTTGAGAAACTCCGATGTTCCCGAACTTCGTATTGTCCAGGTACTGTCGTCGCGAGAGGTGATTATGGTCCCGCCGTCTCCGACCGCGACAAACAGGCTGTCGCCATAACAGATGCCGTTTAAAAACGCGTTCGTGCCGGAGTTTTTAATTGTCCATGCGGCCCCGTCGGGGGACGTTGAAATGTCGCTGCCATATCCGACCGCAACGAACTTGTTTCCGCCGAAGACCACGCTATTGAGAAGTTCGGTGGTGCCGGAACTTCTTATTGTCCAGGAAATTCCATCGACGGAAGTAAGGATGGCGCCTCTATTTCCAACGGTGACGAATTGGCCGCCGGCAAAGATAATGCCGTTAAGATTCGGTACGGTCCCGGAAATCCGGGTCGTCCAGGTTATGCCGTCGGGCGATGTAAGGACGATGCCGTTTGTCCCGACCGCCGCGAACAGGCTGTCCCTGCAGGCCACGCCATACAGAGTGCTCGTCGTTCCGGTAAATCTGCCTGCCCATGAAAGGCTGTCAGGGGAAGTAATGACCAATCCCGAATCCCTGGCCGCCCAGCCGTACCCGGGAATATTTTCTTTTTCACCGGTCACGATATATTGGCCGTTAGTGTATATCACCCCGAAAAGGTCGTCCTTTTGCACAATCTGGTCCGACTCATGCACGGGGTTTCCCCGTGACCAGTCATCCACGCACGATAATGACAAGGCGCAGACTCCCACCAGTATAAGCTTTGTTGCGATACGCTTTTTCATGCTGCTCCTCCTCTGAAAAAGCTTTCTTTTGACGGGTCCATTTTTTTTATTTTCTTCGCTTGTTTAAAACAAATCTTTTTAAAAACTACGTTTCACCCGGTTCTTTATTTAAAAAGAGATCACTTTCTTGATAATGTTTTTCATGCGTGCTCCTGTGCGGGTTTATTTTTACTTTTGCCACGAAATTAGACGCTGACAACGGGATTTTTGTTTCAAAATATTTTGTACGGAGCAAATTTATTTTAAGATGATTTAAAAGGAGTTGGGAAGTACGTGATTTTCGCGCGCTTCCCTTTTTCGGAGTGATATGTTACTGGGAAAAGGCAAATGGATACACCACTTCAGTTACATCTCCCGGTTTGTCGATTCGGCACCGCCGTTTGACGATATGTATATTTTAGCCATGTCCCAGCGTCCCTTCTACATCTCCGCCTCCCGCCGCACCGACATTCCCCGTTTTTTTACCGAGGACTTTTTTGCCGCGTGGCGGAAAGGGGAAATTACCTATGACGGCGGTTACGGCAGGTCATATACGATTTCCCTGAGGCCCGAAGACGTTTTAGGGTATATTTTCTGGTCAAAGGATTTTTCTCCATTAATCAATCATCCGATGTTTGGAAAACTTATAAGTCTGAACAATGCCACGTTTCATTATACCATCAACGATTGCCAGGAGCTTGAGCCGCGGGTCGCCCCGTTGGAAGACCGGATCGCGACGCTGCATCGGCTGTGCGATTTAGTCGGGCCGGAGCGGGTTTTATGGCGATTTGACCCGGTATGCAGGTATCAATCTTCTTTCGGAGAATTCGTGACTAACGAAAAGGCTTTCTATGCCATTATTCCCCTGGTCAGGGAAGCCGGGGTCCAACGCTGTTACTTTTCTTTCATGAGCGATTATCATAAGATTTCCAGGAGGGGGATGGTTTTCGGAAAATTTACCAAAGTTGAAGAAGCGGGAATTGCAAAAAAAATGCTTGACGCGACATTACAGGCCAAAATGACCCTATGGAATTGTTGCAATAATGAAATTCCAAGCCTTGTTCCGGGAATCCGCATGGCTCACTGCGTCGATGACGAATTGTTAAGAAACACCGACCGGTTTGATGCCCACCGGACCCTCGCGCTAAAACCGACACGGAAGGAATGCGGATGTTATGAAAGCCGGGACATCGGATCATATCTGCAAAAATGCCGGCATGGATGTTTGTATTGTTATGCTAACCCACAAGGTGGATAAGGTTCTGTACGGGTAATTATCTACGCTAAACGCGTATATAATTCGCCTACAGAACCTAATCCGGTCACTTCTTCTTCGGAAACACCTTGACCTTGATATGCCTGCTTCCGGCCATGGCGCCGATGAGGCCGCCGAAGATTGTTCGAAGGGTCCTGCCGAAAATAAATCCCAGTATGCCGGATGTTATTCCATAACAAATTTTTATTATTCCCACAATCAATCCCACGCCTTTTCTAAGCACCCAAAATGGCAACAAAAGTATTTTCAATAGCATGATTTTGCTCCTTTATTTTGAGGTCAAATTATACACACCGTCCCAGTTTTTGCCCGGAGGCGCATCCTTGTATTCCCTGCAACGTTTTACAAATATCCCGCTTGGAGTTTTTAAAGCAAAGGACTTAAAAGGCTCCAATGACTCGGAGGCGGTGAAAGCCTCCACCGCTTTGTCCCATTGTTGATCATAATAATATGATATTCCCTGGTCATACAATTCAAGTAATTTCGTTAAATCCCGGCTCAGGAGGCCTTTTTCGGAAAGCAATTCATACACCGTCACCGGTTCCGATTTGCCAACCACGGTAATTTTATCAATTTGCCGGGTCTCGAAATCATTCTTAATCATATCGTAGGTGAAATTGCTGATCAAGGTATAAATGCCATATTGCTTCGCGGCGCTTTCCAGGCGCGCCGCAAGGTTTACATGATCGCCCATCATGGTATAATTCATTCGCACTTTCGAACCCATGTTTCCGGTTGTTATCGGGCCCGTGTTAATGCCGATGCGCATACGCATTTCGTGGACGATCTTCGGCCATTTATCGCCTTCGGACATCCACTTTTTCCGCAGGTCTCCCAGTTTTTTCTGCATGTCGAGCGCGGTAAGGCAGGCCTGCTTCGCGTGGTCTTCTATGGGCATCGGCGCTCCGAAAAACGCAATAATGGCGTCGCCTTCGTATTTGTCAAGAGTGCCGAAGCGCGAAAGGAGCGTGTCGGTCATGACCGTGAGATACTCGTTGAGCAGTTCCACCAGCCGGGTAGGGGAGCCGAGTTTTTCGGAGAACGTGGAAAAACTCTGGATGTCGGTGAAGTAGGCCGTGCGTATGCCTTCATCGCCGCCCAGCTTGGGGGATTGTTTCTGTTTGTACATGATGTCTATAAGTTCGGGCGAGAGATAGGCCTTAAAGGTGCTCTGGAGGAATTTCCGGTCCTTTTCCTCGGTGATATACCGGTACGCCATGACCGCGGTGAAGGTTAAAATAATGGCCAGAAT
>JBAVGL010000013.1:0-4961 GCA_049684795.1 Chitinivibrionales bacterium
TAGAAAGGGTCGAAAATGCGGAGTATGATGTCCTTCGGTATGCCGATGCCCTTGTCTTTTATGGACATCTTTACATAATCGCCTTTGGCGAGCGGGGAATGTTCTTTTTCCCCGATGGAAACATTCCGGGCCGATATTTCAATGGCCCCGCCGCTGGGCATCGCCTGCTGCGCGTTGATGACGATGTTGTCAATCACCTGGCCGATTTGGTCCTTGTCGATATTGCATGGCCGGAGGTCTTCCGGGACATCAAACCGGCATGAAACGTTCGAACCGCTGAGGGCGAATTGAGCGGATTCCAGAATAAAGGGAATCAGCGGCGTTATTTTCTGGACCGGAGAACCGCCCTTTGCAAAGGTCAATAGCTGCAGGGTAAGCGCCCTCGCGCGGTTCATCGCGGTAATTGTTGACTCAAGGTATTCTTTGGTTTTCGCCTCCTTCGACACGGTACGGGCCAGGTCGATGTAGCCGAAAATTCCGGTAAGCAGATTGTTGAAATCATGGGCGATTCCGCCCGCGAGAACGCCGAGCGAGTCGAGTTTCGCGCTACGTTGAATTTCGTCCATGAATTTTTGTTTTTCCGTTATATCGCGGAAAACCAATACAACGCCGATAATAGCGTCGTTTTTGTCCTTGATCGGGGCGCCGCTGTCGGCAATGACCCGCTCCGTGCCGTTGCGCGATACGAGAAGCGTATGGTTTGCAAGTTCGATGATATTGCCGGACGAAAGTACTTTTTCTACGGGGTTTTCCAGACGTTCGCGCCTCAACTCATTGATGACTTTAAAAATGTCGGACAGCGGTTTCCCCACCGCGTCATTAAGCGGCCAGCCCGTAAGCGTTTCCGCGACCTTGTTCATGAGGACGATCTTCCCCTGAACATCGGTGGCGATCACGGCGTCTCCAATGCTGCGCAGGGTCACGGCGAGGCGTTCTTTTTCCGCGGCAATGGCCTCTTCAATCCGTTTTCGCTCGGTGATGTCCTGAAGGACGGAGAGACAATATGTTTTTTCGTTTATCGTTATGATCCTCATGGAAATAAGATTGGCGCCGGCGGCTCCGTCCGGGGAAATCCTTTCAACTTCAACGTTGTCAACATACCCCTGCGCCATGATAAGCCCGGTCAATCTTTCCTGGTCTCCCGGGTTTTTCAACAGCCTGAGTTCATTGGCTGTTTTACCGAGAACCTCATTGATGTCCATTTTAAGCAAATCCGCAAGTTTCCGATTTACAAAAGTTATTCTTCCCGAAGGTATTTCGGACAGAAGCGTGGGCAGTGGGTTTTCGTTAAAAAGGACCCGGAAATTCTCTTCGCTCGCTTTTAGCGCGGCTTCCGCTTGTTTTCGTTCGGTGATGTCATCGATCATGGTAATAAAGTGCAGCAACTCCCCCGCATTGTTTCTGACAGCGGTAATTATCGCGGACCCCCAAACGGCGGCGCCGTCCTTGCGAATATAGCGTTTGTCGGTTTTATAAACTTGAATCTCGCCTTTGGACAGACGTGTTACGTTTTCAACGTCCCTGGCAAGGTGATCGGGGTGGGTGACGTCCCTGAACGTCAGTGAGGATAGTTCCGTTTCGCTGTATCCGAGCATGGCGCAAAAAGCCGCGTTCGCCCGAACAAAGAAAAATTGCGTACTCACAATCACCATGCCGAAGCGGCTTTCTTCAAATATTTTTCTGAACCGTTCTTCACTCTCGCGAAGCAATTCTTCAACGCGTCTGCGCTCAGCCAGTTCTTTTTGCGCCGCTTCAAAGAGCAGGGCGTTCGACAGTGCGATCGAGACCTGGGCCGCAAGGATTTCCAGGAAGCTTGCCTGTTCCTCGAAATTCCGTTCCTCATCGGACGCCAATCCAATCACACCAATGATTCTTTTTCCGCTTCGGAGGGGCAGCGCCGCAAATGATTTCAAACCCGCTTTTTTGCACTCTTCCCAGCTGCATCGAGGGTCGTTAAAAATATCGCGCGAGAAGAGCGGCCTGCTTTCTCGTACCGCAAGGCCGCAGATACACTCACCTATTCGATGTTCAGGCATCGCGCCCAGGCGATTGGAATGCGGCAAGGCATCCAATAAAATAAGCCGTTCGCCCTCACGAAGGAAAAGGAAAGAAAGGTCGGGACGGATGGTATCCAACATGCCTTGCAAAGCGGCCGCCGCGGTCTGAGCCATGTCTATGTTGGAGTTGACGGCCCGACTAAAGGCATTAAGCGCTTCAAGTTCGGCGATTTTCCGCCGTAAGTCCTCTTCCGTCTTTTTGAGGATTTGGTTTTGTTTTATGGGATCGATGGATTTTGAAACGCCGGAGTCTTTTTTTGAGCGCATTGACAACCTCCCTTTCAAAATCGAAGGCAGGAGCACGATGCATAGACGCTGGATCTTCCTTTTTTTCCGTCCTTCATTGCGGGGGAAAACGCGGTATGTGTTTTCGTCTTGTAAAATAATATTATACCTTTGCAAATAAATGATTTTTTTTGGTAATTAATCTTTTCCTAAAACGTCTAATTCTAATCTGTCAGGGAACGGATAAGATTCTGTACGGGTAATTATCTACGCTAAACGCCTGCCTTCCGAAGCGGCAGCGCAGGCAGGCGTATATAATTCGCTTACAGAACCTGACCAGTATTCGAATTGTTACAATAAAGTCCTTGATTTGCCGAAACCATTGGGGGTTCTTAATGCAACCTTTCACCTATGAAGACCTTTCACTGGCGCTGGCCGGTAATGATATGGAAAAGCTTAAAGAAGCCCGGAAAAATTGCCGAGCAATCCTTAAAAATAAGCCCAATGACTCCGCTTTCCTGCATCTTATGGCGATCATTGAATTCAAGTTCGGGCATATTGATGCTGCTTCGGAATGCATAAAAAAGGCCATTGCCATTTCGCCCAATTCCGCCGAACTTTATTGCAATTACGCCAAAATGCTGGCATCACGGAAAAAATACGCGGATGCCGTTATTGCTTTCAGGCGTTCCATTGCTTTAAAACCTGATTTTGCGCCGGCCTTCTATGGCCTCGGGACGGTTTTCAAGGAAAGCGGCGATGATTCGAATGCAATAAAAGCGTATAATGACGCTCTCGGGATTGATCCGAATTATCCGGAGGTCTTGAACAATCTTGGCCTGATTTTAAAAGAAAAAGGCGAACTTGCTGGGGCGATAAACTGCTACGACCGCGCGATTGTTGCCAGGCCCGAATATCCGATGCCGCTCAATAACCTGGGTGTGGTATGGTTTTCTTTAGGTCAGGTTGACGCGGCCGAATGTCTTTTTCGGCGAGCACTCGCTCTTCAACCTGATAATCCGGACACGCTTAACAATCTCGGATCAATTCCCCTTCATCATGGCAGGTTCGAAGAAAGCATGGTATTTTTCAAAAAAGCGCTGACCCTGCGGCCTGAACATCCGGATGCGCTTAACAATCTTGGCAACGCACTGAAAAATATCGGAAAAATGCCGGAAGCAATCGCGGCCTATGAACAGGCCATTGCCATAAAACCTGATTGTCCGGATTATCATAATAATCTTGCAATGGCGTTCCTTGCCTGCGGCCGATTTATCGAAGGATGGCGCGACTATGAATGGCGATGGAAAACGGCCCAGTTCTCCGGCATCCGACAAAACGCGACAAAGCCGCTCTGGAAGGGAGAGAAAGCGCAAGGTCGCATAGTGCTTGTCCGGGCCGAGCAGGGGTTCGGCGATACAATCCAGTTCTGCCGTTATGCTCCTTTAGCCTCCGCGTACGGCCTGCGCGTGCTCATGGAAGTACAGCAGCCTCTTGTCAAGATTATGGGTTCTCTGGCAGGGGTCGAATGCGTGGTTGCCCAAGGCCTATCTCTGCCGGAGCATGATTTTTACTGTCCGATGATGAGCCTTCCGTTGGCTTTTAATACCCGGCTGGAAACAATCCCCGCGCATGTTCCCTACCTTTCCGCGGAACATGACAGCGTAATAAAATGGAAAAAGCATTTTTTGATTGGCGCCGATAAAAGATTGAATGTCGGGCTAGCCTGGGCCGGAAAACCGCGAATCCAATCGCCCGACCTTATCGCCGCCGATCGCAGACGATCCATGAGCGCCGAATTGCTCGCTCGGATTATGGACATTCCCGGCGTCCGGTTTTACAGCCTGCAAAAGGACGGCCCGCCCGCTCCAAGGGAATTCGGCCTCATTGACCTGATGTTTGAATGCGGCGATTTCGCTGACACGGCCGCGCTAATCGCCAATCTTGACCTTGTCATAAGCGTGGACACGGCAATCGCGCATCTGGCCGGCGCTCTGGGAAAGCCGGTCTGGCTCCTCAACCGGTTCGACAGTTGCTGGCGCTGGCTTCGCGACCGCCAGGACAGCCCGTGGTATCCGACCATGCGCGTTTTTCACCAGCCTTCCCCAGGCGACTGGAAAAGCGTCATGTCAAGCGTCAGCGATGAACTGCGCAAAATTATAACAAAGATGTGATAAAAAAGAGGACCTCGCATGCGAGATTCCACATACGGTTTTTTTAAGCGGGTACTGGCCGGCAATAATGTCGAGGAACTTAGAAAGGCCGCTGAAAAATGCCGAGCAATACTTTTAGAAAGGCCGGATGACACGGCCTGTCTGCGCCTTTTGGGCGCAATGGAATTTCAGCTTGGAAATGTCGATTCAGCGTGCAGGTTGATCGAAAAGGTCCTGGCACTCATGCCCGGTTCCGCTGAATTGCATTGCGTTTACGGTTCCATGCTGGCGGCGAATAAAAAGTTCGCCGAAGCGTCCGCGGCCTTTAAGCGTTCCATTGCCTTAAAACCTGATAATGCTCCGGCTCTCCATGGGCTCGGCGCGGTTTTCAAGGAAAGCAATGATGAAGACAAAGCGATCAAGGCGTTCAATGACGCCCTTGCCATAGATCCAAAATATCCTGAGGCGCTTAACGATCTTGGCGTGGTCCTTAAAAATAAAGGGTCATTGACGGAAGCGGCGGATT
>JBAVGL010000014.1:0-3860 GCA_049684795.1 Chitinivibrionales bacterium
TCACCCCTTTGTCCCCTCTCCTTGCCAAGGAGAGGGGAAGACGCATAGCGGCCGGGGAGAGGTATTGTGGGCAGCTACTAAGCCAACTACTTTAAGTTTATTATTTTTATCATGCATCCTTTCGTGCGTCCTAAATCCCTATGGTATCGCCGGGCTGCTCTTGCCGCTAAAGCTGATAAGCCGCATCAGCCCCGGCGCAAACAACATTTATTCAATGAACATTTCCGAAAATGTGCCCTTGTTTTCTTTAACAGGCAAGGATACCATTTACCGTTCAACCGCGCTTTGTATCGCCATCTGCGCAGGCGTATTGTTTTTGTTTAATAAGAAGAAAGCGCGATTTGCGCACCTTATTTTATTCGGCGGTTTTTTATTGCTTGCCTGCGGCGCAATGCGAAACGTGCTGCTGTTTGCGATAATTGCCATTCCCATTATGGTGTATAATGCTTCTTATGGCGATTTCGGGGACTTTTGCAATGCCATGCGAAAAGAAACTAAAGTATGGATTTCCGGAGTATTAATCATCGTATTTTTATCGGCTTTGTTCCTTGACGCGTATTGCTATTTAAAAATAATTGCCACATTCCCGCCGCATAGAATGATTTCCCCATTCCGGTTCCCGGAAAGAATCGTGGAGAGCCTTAAACAGCATCCGATTCCAGGGGAAATGTTTAATGATATCAGGTATGGAGGCTATCTGATTTGGCGTCTTTACCCGGAGAAAAAAGTGTTCATTGATACGCGCCTTATTATCCGGTCTCCCCGGTTTTTCGCGGAATATCTCATGCTGTGCGATGATCCTGAATTATTTCCCCAAGTAGCCCGGAAGTTTGGCGTGACGCAGGTAATTCTTCCATCGGCAATTTTCCCGATGTATTTAAAATTAATAAAGTGGTTATATCAATCGAATGAATGGCACCTCCAGTATGCCGACGGGGCTTCCGTTCTTTTTGTGAAGAATAGCGCGGCGGTCGGCCCTCAGGTAAATTTGTCCGATACGAATTCCCTGAAAGCGGTCGTTGATGACATAAGCAGTCAATGGGAACATTCGGACCTTGTCCGGCGGGAGGCGTCGGGATATTTCATTGATCTTGTTAAATACCTTGGATTGCCCGGCTCGGCCGATTTTATACAAAATCAGATAAACCTGAGGAAATTTAAGAGGCGGCTTTAAGTATTTTATGTTCGTACATGAAAGGAGCTGGATATATGGTGCATGCGTTTGATGGTGTAAGCGTTGACTGCAAGGCAAATGTTTATTTTGACGGAAAAGTAGTGAGCCATACGGTGCATTTTAAAGACGGGAAGAAAAAAACACTCGGACTTATTTATCCGGGCGGCTATACGTTTAATACTGGCGCGCCCGAGCGAATGGAAATCATCTCAGGTTCATGCAAAACTAAATTGGCTGGACAGTCGCAATGGAAATCCTATAATGCAGGGTCCGCATTTGATGTTCCGGGTAATTCCTCTTTTGATATTGCAGTGGATACGGGTATTGCGGAATACGTTTGCTCATATGAATGAAAAAGAAAGTCCTTTGCATGAACCGGTTGCGGGAACGCCCCAAACATCCCTTTGGGAAACGGGTCTGCTTCTGCCTCCACAGGCTTCCCAAAAACTTTCCGCTTCATACCAGGACCTCCTTGATGCCGCGCAGTATGAAAAACTCGAAAACCTGCTGATGGAACGTTTGGAAGCCGTTCCCGGCGACCTTGAATTTTTCCTTCCCGCGTATCGTGCGTTTGTCAAGCGACAGCAATCCGGCAGGGCATTGGCGATACTCCAGCTCCATCTCGATTGTCTCAGGACATGCGGGGACCTTTTGGCCGAAATAAAACTCCTTCGCCTTGTGCTTGAGTTCTGGCCCGGCTGCGGGCTCGTACGGGAAGGGCTTGTGGCCCATATGCGGAGTCTTTATGCAGGCAGCCCTCATTTCGACGCGCTCGTCAAACAATTCAAAGCGCTTGATCCGGAATCGGACCTTGATTCCCTGCGTCGGCTGGAATTGTGGCTGAGATACGATGAAGGTCAGGCGGTGTATATGCCGCAAAAAGGTCTTGGGCACATCAGGGACGTTAATTTCACGTTAGGCGTGGTCAGGGCCCAGTTTGAGGGGAAGGAACAGATTTCCCTGAAGATCGATGAGGCGCATAGGCTCATGCAGGTACTGTCCAAGGAGCATTTTCTTTCTCAAAAACTTGACCACCCTGAAGCGCTTACAAGCATGGCCGCGTCGGACCCGGGGGAATTGCTTTGTCTTTTATTCGCAAGTGTCAAACACCCCCTCGCGCTTGCCGAATTGCGCGATATGCTTTCGGGTATTATTGCCGAGGCGGAGTGGAACGCCTGGTGGGGCCGTGCGCGAAAAGACAACCGTTTAATGATCAGCGGCGGCACGAAGCCGATGGTCACCTGGAACGAGTCGGCCGCCGACGCCGCGGTCGCCATAGGCAGCCAGTTCATGCAAGCGCCTCCGCTCGAAAGATTGGCAATAATGCTGAAACATGCGGACAGGTCGATTGATCTGGCCGCGGACATGCTTCAAAGCCTTGTTAAAGACGCAAACGCGGTAGCATCATCAAATCCGGCCCTGTCTCTGGAAATCGCGCTGACGCTGGAAAAGGTCGCGCTTGCCAAAGGTTTGACTTTTTCTTTCACGCCCGCCGAACTTGTGGCGCGCGCCGAAGCCGCTGACATTATTGCCGGCGTCAAAGACCGAATGATGCGCAGGAAGGCCGTCCAGCTCGTTGCCGAGACGCGCGATGATTGGCCGGAAATCTACGTCAGGCTCCTTCGTGCCGAAACCGATGCGCAGTCGTTGGCAATTATGTATGACCGGCTTCGCGAAAAAGAAGCCGAAGGGCTGTTTCTGCAGGTGCTGGAGCACACGTTTTCGGACCCGCCCACGGCCCCGCGTTTTTATTTGTGGCTTTGCAATGAACTTCCAAAGCGTCAGGAACTCAGGCAATACGCCGACTGGGCTTTTCTGCAATCATTGTTGCGAAGCCTTGACAACAGTTTGTTCAAGGGAAACCATGCCAATCTTCGCAAACTCTTCGATCTTGGTGAAGCGGCGGACTATGCGATCGCCGCCATCGATGCGGAATGCGCCGGTCGTTTTCTTGAGGCGCTGGCCCGCGAAGGGACATTGGAAGATTACCGGAAGGAACGCCTGCGCCAGGAGATCTATCAGCGCTATCCCCAGCTCCATGAAAAAAAAGAACATGTGTTTTATGTGACGGCCGAGGCGCTTGAAAAAAAGCGGGTGGAATTTGAGCAATTGATCCGCGTTGATATTCCCCGGAACAGCCAGGAAATTCAACGCACTCGCGAGTATGGCGATTTGAGGGAGAACTTTGAGTACCATGCCGCGCGCGCTCGCCAGGAAATGCTTTCGTCGCGCGCAAAGACCCTTCATGACCAGCTCGGTTTTTCACGCGCAATCGCGTTTGAGACCGTTGATGTTTCAAAAATATCCATCGGGACCGCCGTTTTTCTCAGGGGTATTGATAATCCGGAAGAGGTCATCAACCTGAGCATTTTAGGGCCGTGGGATTCCGATCCTTCGAAGAACATCCTTTCCTACACTTCCGCCGCGGGCGCGGCGCTGCTGAGCGCTTCACTGGGCGCGGAAGTTGAATACGGCGAGAAAAAATACAAGGTCGAAAAAATTGACGTATGGAAGCCATAGAGATGCGCGGTGTTCCCTTGGAACATTTTTTCTGGCCCGATAAATATGTTATTCTTCGGCGTACTTTTGACAATAATAGTTGAAAATCGGCCAGGCCCATAGGCATGCGGCGGCCCCGATGAAGACTGCAACTTCCGCAATGACAAGCACGGCAATATCATAGAGC
>JBAVGL010000015.1:0-6613 GCA_049684795.1 Chitinivibrionales bacterium
CAATCCGATATTCGGAAGGATCGGCATTTATGCGCTCGGCATTGCGGGGATCAAGGAATATATGGCAAAATTCGGGTTTAACAGCCGGATCCCTTTTGATCTCGACAACGACGACCCGGTCGCGCAAACGGTCATCCAGGACACACTGATGCGCATCGCGGAAGTGGCGTCAGGGTTCAACCGTGAAACGAGGATGTCGCCGCTTTTCGGCGCGCTTCTGGCCTCGTCGGTCTGCGAAAAGGGGCAAATGCATGTGCCGTACTGCGTCGACAGCGTAACGGTCCTGGACACGACCACGATCTACCGGGCCATGCAGCAGCCATGGCGCGCTCCCATGACGGAAAGCACCGCCTCGCAGATCAAGTACCTCATGACGCGCGTCGTGGAATACGGCACCGCGCGCCATGCGTTTACCTATGCGCGGCATTCCAGTTGTTTTGATGATGTTGACTACGGGGGAAAAACGGGGTCCATTGACGATGAGCGCATGGGCAAGATCGACTGGTTCGTCGGTTTCGCCTGCCATGTGACCGACCCGCGCCAGCGCATCGCCGTGGGCGTCGTCACCGTTCACGACCAGTACTGGACCGTGCATTCCGGTTATATCGGCGAAGAACTTTTCAGGACCTACATCCACGGGGTCCAGCTTGCAAAAAAGGCAAAACGCCCGCAGGAAACCGGCTGGAACAATGTGAGTTTGAAATAGCACCATGACCGAAGAAAAATCCAAGTCCGGTTTTGTGGCGCTCGTGGGCCGGCCCAACTGCGGTAAATCCACGCTCATGAATACGGTTTTAGGCGAAGACCTGGCCGTTGTCACGCCGCTGCCCCAGACGACCCGTCAAAACCTTAAAGGCATTTACACCAGTGACTTCGTTCAGATAGTTTTCGTTGACACGCCGGGTATCCACCGGGGAAGCTATTCATTCAACAAGAGCATGGTACGGGAAAGCGCGAAGCTTTTAAAACGTCGCGAGGTGGACATTATCTGTTACCTCGTCGACCTTTCGCGTCCTTTCGGATTGGAAGAGGACTTTATCGCCCAGAGTGTTGCCGGGTCTGGAGTTCCGGCTGTAATCGTTTTTAACAAGAAAGACTTATGTCCCGATCCCGGGCAGACAATCGAAAGATTTTTTAAACGCTATCCTGCGTTGCACTTAAAGGCCTGCATCAGCGTTTCGGCATTGGAAAAAGAAACAAAGGAACAATTCCTTGATGTGCTTGTCCCGATGCTTTCCGAAGGCCCACGGTTTTTTCCGGAAGACGACCTTACCGATGCCGATATGCGTTTTTTTGCCGCGGAATACATACGTAAGCAGATTATTTTAAATACCTCGGACGAAGTGCCTCATGCGGCATTCGTGGAAATTCTCCAATACCAGGAATCCGAAACGCTGCATCGCGTTGAAGCGGAAATCCATGTGGAAACCGACGGACAGAAAGCCATCATCATCGGTTCCAAAGGCGCCCTCATCAAAAAAATCCAGAAGGAATCCGCCTTTGAATTGCAAAAGCTTACGGGAACGCCGGTTTCCATGGTCTGCCATGTAAAAATTTCCCCCAGATGGCGCGATGATGAAAGGTTTTTGCGGGACAAAGGATTTTTTGTCGATTGACCCCGTCGAGGTGTTAAAAAATCAAGAAACTGTTTAATCTCGCTTGACATTGTTCCTTATTGATTAGTAGAATTACACTATGTCGGGAAGGAAATAAATGCTTAAAAATTATTTATTCTCCGGTTTTTGCGCGTTGATTATTGCCGTGCCGGGCATCGCAGGGGCGCAGGAAGATGAAATAGTGGGGGATGGCGAAAAAGTGCGTGCCGCCCCGGAAAAGTCCGCTGTGCAAATTGTGCGGGATCACCGTGCCTTGTCCATAACTTTTGCTACGCCGTGGAACGGGCTTGTTGGCATCGGCCCGATCCTTTCATATTATCCTGACGCGCATGTGGGCATTGACGGAGGAATTGGAATTGGAGGAACGGGTGTAAAATATGGTCTGCGTTTACGGTACCTTTTTATCACAAAAATCGTAACGCCGTTTGTGGGCGCCGGTTTTATGTCGGGCGGGGGAACAGGTGATGCGAGCGTGCAAATGAATTCTGACAATAACCCGATCACCATTAAGCTTGCACGGACCAATTTTGTGCAGTTTTTGGCGGGCATGGACCTTATTACGAGCGGCGGGTTCATGTTTTTAGGCGGACTAGGGTATGCGGATTGTCTAAACAGGAACAATGTTACCGTTGTCGATGGCGTCCCCACGGACGTGCAAAACCAAGCAATTAATTTGGCCTACCGAGGCGGCCTGGTCATTGAGCTTGACGTTGGGTACGCATTCAGGATTAAATGAGAAGGGCGCACGTATTCAGCGTTTTATGGCAATTGCAACAATCAGTTAACATCTTAAGAATAGGGCGATTGATTTTTCCGTAAATACAGGTTTATTGGGAAAACTCATTTGCCATTTGAAGCGCGGCTGAGCTTAAATTTTCAACTTTGCCCATAACTTGTTTGGACACATTAGATACTATTTCTCCCGTTCTTATATCTACAATTCTGATATTAATGAACCAGCTTTTACCAAGTTTGCCAATACTGCCGATAAACATTTTGTCAATACTTAACAACCGGCCGATTTCAACGGCGCATTCGGTTGAGTTGCACGCGCCGCTGCTTTGAAATCCCTGTTCGCTTAATATTTTGTTCATTTGGGATCTTTCCATTACCCGATATTTTCCATTTGCCTGGATCTGATTTGTGAAAATATCCGTAATGACCATCGAAACGCCGCTATCGATACTTATTGATTCAAATCGCATAACTGCCGCATAACCCGAAGCTGTTTCCTTCTTCGGCGTTAGAGATTTGGATACGGGGATTATTTTTGCCGCAGCATCCGTATTTCCGGCAATTGGGTTTGTGGTTTCCGAACAAACATACGCTTTTCCGGTAACTGAAGCGCCAAAAAAACCTTTTTTCATGGTTGTCCATAAAACACGCGTTGCGCCTTTGGTATTGGCCTGTTCCAATGCTCTTTTCTTGGCTATTTCCAGACTCAATTTTTGGCCGGAAAATCCGCCCCAATACGAGTTCCCGGTAATAAGTCCTAATTTGCCGCAACCTTGGACTTCAGTCTCATCGGTTGTTTCCATGATGCTATTGCCAGAATAAGTGGAGGCGCATCCTATAAGTAAACCGGACAAGAATGCCAATAGCATTAAAGACCACACCGGATAAATGATTAATTTCATTTATTCTCCCGTATTGAATGCAAGTGTCCACGAGCCAAGATTGAACGGACAGCCTGATTGACTGATTTATTTATCGGCTGCCTTCTTCAGAGCGTTCTCAACAGCCTTTTGAAATGCCCGCGTGTTGACCGTAGCTCCTGAGACCACAAAAATTATCAGGCATTTATTGATTTTTCAAATAATTTTTTCGTCCGCTTTGTCCTGAAAACGTGGCATAGAAGTTCTTTGAGAAATTTCAAAAACTCTTCGAAGTTACGGTCGTGATTATGTAACTCGTTGTAATTTCTACAGATGGATATTTTATCTTTCACGAATAAAAAATAGAAAATATTGTAAGATAAGTCAATTGATATTATGCTTTCCAACATCTATTGGGACATTAAACGACATTATCACTTATTAAATTAGATATTTCCTTCTTCCCCTGTTAAAGTGTATTTTTCTTCCAATATCGATACGCTTGATTTTGGAAAGCATTACATACAATAAATAGAAGGCTTTGACATGAAATCTATTTGCATGCTATGCGCCATTCTTACACTGTGGCGCGTATCGTTTTCTTTTCCCGTCGATGACGCCGCCGGGGTTTTGGCCAGGGCCCAGGCGTACTACAAAGTTTCAAAGTTCGATTCGACCATATATGTGGTGCGGGTCTACCTGAAAAACCACGGTGGCGACAGTTCAACGCAGGAACTGGTCCCGCTTCTCATGGAGGCGCTCGTGCGAAAAGGGGATTTCCAGTTTTCCTTGCGTCTTTTCCAGATCTATGCCAAAAAATTCCCGTCATCGCCCTTCATGCCGAGGCTCTGGTATCTTGAGGGCGTTTCCCAGATCAAGGAAAAAAATTATGACATTGCCCTTACAGCGTTTACCAATGCGCTCAACGGGGGGATCAACGGCGAGGTCGATTCGCTCATCCAGTCGGATGTCCAGCGGCTGTGCGATAAAGTATTCACCAGTGACGAACTATCGGCGCTGTCGGAGAGGACCGATTTTCATCCGCGCATCGAAGAGTCGTTGAAATACTACGATATGCTCAAGCTGTTTCAGACGGGGATGACGAAGGCGGCGCGGCAAAAATCGTCGGACTTTTTGAAAAAATATCCGCACTCCCAGCGTTCTTCAATGGTCAAGGACATGTATGACAAATCGAACGGCCAGCAGAAAGGCGTTCTTTTGGTCGGCGTGCTCGCCCCGCTTTCGGGTAATGTGTCGGACGTGGGCAAGCAGGTCGTCCAGGGCATTCAACTGGCGATCGACCGCGCCATTGCTTCGGCGGACCTGAAAATAAAGCTTATACTGTGCGATACCCGCGGAAACATGCTGGAAACGGCCCGCCAGACCCAGGAATTGATCAATGAACACCATGTGTCGGTCATCATCGGCCCGGTCCTCAGCCAGGACGCCATCGTCGCCGCCTCGATGCTTGTCGGCAAGGACATCGTCATGATCACCCCGACCGCGACCGACGACGGTATTGCCGCGTTAGGACCGAATATTTTCCAGATGAACATTCCCCTGGGCGTTTTAGGGGCCAAAATAGCGAAATACGCGATGGATAACCTGAACATCCATGATTTTGCCATTATTTCTCCCGCAACTGAATATGGTTTGGAGCTTTCGAAGATTTTCCGGGCAGAGGTGGAAAAGAAAGGGTTTGAAATAGTCGATGAACAAACGTACGACGAAAATACGCACGACTTCAAGGGCCAGCTTGAGAAACTAAGGGAAGACCTGAAACTCCGCAACAAGCAACGGACGCTTCTGGAAAAAAGCCTCGAGGGAGAGGAACAGCCGGAAGTCAAAAAAGAAAAACACGGTGATGCGAAGGCCGACAAACATGCGGTGTTGCCCGTGGATTCCACCCTGCAGGTAGGTGGAATTTTTATTCCGGCGGAATCGGAAGACGTCACCATGATCGCGCCGCAAGTGCTGTTCCACAGGATACACACGCAGCTGTTAGGATCCACGGGATGGCAAAACCCCAAAACGATCCTTGACGGAAAAGAATATGTAAACGATGCGCTGTTCTCGACCAACTTCCAGCCGGGCGGGGATGACGACAAGGCGTGGCTTGACTTTAAAAGCGTCTACAAGGCGCGATACTCCGTGGAACCCGAACGGATCGCGGCCCTGGGCTTTGACGCCGCGGAGCTGATTTTGCAGGTAATAAGAGACCACGGTTCAAACAACGCGTC
This sequence comes from Chitinivibrionales bacterium, assembly GCA_049684795.1. Classification (GTDB taxonomy): domain Bacteria; phylum Fibrobacterota; class Chitinivibrionia; order Chitinivibrionales; family FEN-1185; genus JBAVGL01. The sequence goes on from JBAVGL010000015.1 coordinate 5,452, forward strand.
CGCGGCTCAAATATCGCAGGCCCTGGCAGCTGTCAAGAATTACAAGGGCGCTTCGGGCCCCATAACTTTTGACCCTATAGCGAGAGTCAATACCGAGGCGGAGATAATAAAAATCGAGGACAAACATTTCATCAGGGTCCAGTAAATGGTCCGAAACGCCCTGTATTTTTTTAAAGAGGCCCTGCGCGGATTCTACCAGGCAAAGCTGATGACGTTCGTGTCCGTCGTGACCATAGGCTTCGCCCTGTTTTTCATGGGCGCATTTGCCGTTGCCTATTTTAACATCAAGACCTGGCTTAAAGAGGCGTCCAACCGGGTGGAAGTTGTCGCCTTTGTAAAGGATGCGGTCGCCGCTGATTCCGCCGGGATATCGGAGATCGTTTCAAGGGTCAAGGCTTGTTCTCAAGTGGCGCAGGCGACGTTCATCGATAAAAAAGAGGCGTGGAAACGGTTCCAGGACGCCTATGGCACCCGTATGCTCGACGCGGTCGAGGGCAACCCGTTACCGGCCTCAATCGAAATCTCGCTTGCTTCCCACGCGCAGTCGATAAGCGCCACCACCGAATTGCAAAAGGAACTCGAGGAGATTCCGGGGATTGAAGACATTCAGGTTTCGCAACAATGGCTCAGGCTTCTCCAGCGGTTCAAGGCCTATTTCTTCGTGGTGAGCATCTGCCTCGTGCTGGTGCTGGTATTCGCCTTGCATTTCATGATCGCCAATACCATAAAACTGACGATCTATGCCCGTAAAGAACTGGTCCATAACATGCATTTTGTCGGTGCGACGGACCTTTACATTAAAATGCCTTTTATTCTGGAAGGGGTTGTGCAGGGGCTCGTGGGGGCAATGCTTGCCGCGTGCGCTTTGTATCTGGTCAGAGTTTCCCTTTTCCCCAGTTTCCATATTTATTGGGGACAATGGTATTCGATTCTCATCATTTTTCCCGTAGGGGCACTGTTCGGTTGTATAGGAAGCATGAGCGCGGTCCGCAAATTTCTGGTTTAGTGTTCGTCGTATGTCTGGCAGGCTGTTTTTCTTCGCTTTTTGCCAGGAACGTCGTCAAACCAGCGTCCGATGAATACGAAAAGAAAATTGAACAGAAGCATTTTGCGCTCGATTCGATCAAAGTGGAATTGATAAAAGGGAGAGAGAAACTGAAAC
>JBAVGL010000016.1:0-3494 GCA_049684795.1 Chitinivibrionales bacterium
GTTTCTGGGCAATGGAACAAATCTTCCGATTGCCGATTCATATCCGTGTTCGCTTATATACGCAAGCAGGTAGATCAAAAACGCCAGTTCTATCTGCCTGCCGAATGCCCGGCAACTGAGCGCAAAAGAATAGATTGTATTAGTACGGACCAACGCAACCCCGATTATTCCATACTCGCCAAATCTGTCCGACATCCGCATGCAAAAAAGTCGATTGTTTTTCAGGCCCGCGATACGTTCCAGTTCTCCCTGAGTGTAACGAGCGCCCGTCAGATTAAACTGATTGGTCTTGTTGAACAACTGTGTGGCGCGTTGCATAGAATCGTTGCCGACCGGGCCCATGGCAAGCTTTATTTCAAGCCCCTTGAGATAGGCTTCTTTGTTGAGCGAAACTTTTTGCAGCTCGGCGCGGTTCCTATTGCTTGAAAAACTTAAGGCCCGCATCGAATCTGTTTTTGTCAATTGAACCGGCCAAAACCGCGTGCAGGCCTGCAGCGTGTCCGCAAACAGTTCCGGTTGACCGGGAAGCTCCAGTACAGTCACGGCCGGAAGCGCCGAGCGTACAATCGCGCGTTCAACGGGGCTGTCATCGACGAACATGATTGAATCAAGCCCGATATTCAACTCAGCGGCAATTTCGACGATGTTTTTAGGTTTGTCCTCCCAGTTTATCCGAAAGCACGAAACCATGTTCGGCCTTATGACCATGTGCGGATGCCGCTCCATTACGTCAAGAGCATCGCAGGTGTCGTTCTTGCTGCAAATTGCCAGCAATGTCCCTTGCTTAAAAAGTTTAAGCAGCTCCTCCTGAAAATCCCGGAACGCCTTTGCGCGCCCGGTATTGCCGAGTTCAACATGGCCGAAACCGTCTTCGCCTGCAACTCCGCCCCATAATGTATTGTCAAGATCGAGCACGATGCATCTAAGGGGATAGCATTGCAACTGCACGATGATCGCATGAATTTGCTCCGCAATGGCGTTTGCCATGGCGGATGAAAAGGGCTGATGAGACTTGGCCCCGGACACAGGGTCGAAAACTTGATACGCGCCGATGCGCAAGCCTGTTTCTTCAATGTCAACAGGATAAACGTCCATGAGCGAACGGCACATTTCATTGAAAATTCGCTGACATCGCGCAAACAATTCGAACGGTGACGGATCAAGCAACCGGTTGATGAATCCGGCGGACGAGTGATGGTCATGTGTGGGAGAAAAAATCAAGATGGGGATTGCGCGTGTATGCCTGAAGGACGCTATGCTTTTCTTGATCCGTTCGCACTGTTTTTGAAACTCGTTTGCGACAGCCTCCGGATCGTCGCCAAAAGCAAATCCATAAAGTAAAGGCGTCTGTTCCCGCCAGTCTAAGGCAATAATGCACATATCAAGCGAAGCGAAATCGCCGAAAGGGGCGGAGAGTTCCTCAATAAATGCGCCATCCCGGCCCACGATAATTTCATGCCGTCCGCACAGGGCGTTAAGATCATGCGCGATAGCGTCAAGATTAAAGTTTCCGCATATGCCTATTTTCATAACCAGATTATAATGTATTTTCCCATGGATGGCAAGCCGTGTAATCCGAAAAATTCTTTGACTTTTTCATTTTTCAAACAAAAACTGCTTTTCAAACAAATAGTTGGTATATTATGCTTTATGAAAGAGGTAAAAAAATTAAAATGCGCTTTATTCTCCTGATCGCGGCATCGTTTGCAACCCTCCTTCTTCTTTCCATACCGCCTGTAAGATCGTCCTTGGGTCATTTCCGCAATGCTGTAACAACGCGGGCCGCGCCTGTTCTCCTCACGCCGTGGGAAGCCGTGGGGGGTTGCGGTTCCAGCAGCGGAAGCGTTGCTTCCGACATGCAGCTAAAATGGATCGGACGGGGCGTTTCCGGGGCATTGTTTGATTTCGAGGCCATTGCCGGGCAATCGCTGAATTTCGACACCGCGGGCGTTGGAAACGTGTCGGGAGACGGCATTATCCCGGGCCTCAACACAAGCTCGTGGCTGTTAAGCCTGTTCTATCATCCCCGGATTATCGACCTCAAGCTCACGCTACCCCTCGTCATTAAACACGGCTATTTTGACGGCGCAGGGTATTCGACCGGTACGATAAGCGACATGTCGCTTGACTTGAGCAAAAAGTGGGGCATGGAAGGCGCCGTGACAACGGGGATTTCCCTCTCTTTTCCTACAGGGTCAACCGACATTCCTCAGTTGCAGGACTTCACTTCATCAAATCTCGCGCCCCCCTATTTTCAAACGGGGAGCGGCATGTTCGGCGGAAGCGCCCGCGTTGAATATCTGATGGACAGGGATTGGGGTTTTATTAACGTGGGGGCGTCATATTCCGGCGGTTTTTTCGCGATGATCACCGACGAATACAATATTGACACCGACAATATTACTCCAAAACCCGTTTCCGCGCATAAAACATTCAAGTTTTCCCGCGAGGGATGGGGCGGAATCAATGACGAGGGAACGATAAGCCCCGATAACGTTAGCATGTACGTGGACCTTGAAAAAAAGGTTTCTTCATTCGCGCACGGGATAAGCCTGTGCTTTTCTTTTCCCCTGAGAAACGGCAGATGGCAGCAAGGAAACTATAATCCAACAGATATTTCAAGTACCGACCCCAATGCGACGACGTATTTTGCCACAAAGGGGCAGGCGCAGCAGTACGTCGATACGGTTCGCGACCAATACGGCCGGTTGTTGTACCCAAATCCCGTTGTCGTGGGCACTTGGAACGACGGCGCGGAAAAAAAATGGGCCATCGAACAGTATGACTGGATCAAGCTGAATACATACCCCTCTGTAACTTTACAATACAGTATCGAAAAAAGCGACGCGATCTTCCCCATTCTTTTAGGGGGCATGGTCCGGTTTGAATTCGATCAAGGCATTAAATTCGCCAGTCTTTCCGGCGGAGTGGGGTTTAAATTTCCGGTGTATTGATATTAACAAAGGGAGAAGTAATGAAAACCGCGCATTTTACCATTTTCTTGGTATCGCTTGTTTTATACGGAGTTGTTTCCAACACTCAGGCCATCACTCTGGGCGGAACGAACGTCCCCAAGGACCATTTCATCGTCTATCTGGGAATCGGCCATTGCAATTTCGCCGGACGCAACGTAACCTCTGCCGATGGGGTAACCGATCCTCACGCGTGGAATTATGCGTGGGATTCTCAAGGAAGCAATGATACGCAATGGGTCCTCGCCCAGGAACATAATGGCGGGGATGCTGGCGGCATGACCGCCCTCGGTTACAGCGGTCTTACACAGCGCGGGACCGGAGGGCCGTCGATGCCTTTTTTAAAGGGCATGGTCCAGCAGCACCCCGGTTACTATTTCGGGATGATCACCAACGCGCTGTCAAGCGCGATGGTAAAACTAGCTTTACCAAGTGGAGTCAGCGGAGTTCCATCGTCGGACATCGATACTTATTCGAAAGCCGGCGGGGGAAACCGCTACAAGGAAATAATCGGCCTCGCCC
>JBAVGL010000017.1:0-3335 GCA_049684795.1 Chitinivibrionales bacterium
CGCTCGTCCTGCCGATAAAAAACAAAAAAGAAACGCTTGGCGTAAGGGTCTCCAATCATCCATTTATACAGGCGATATTCACCCGGATAAAAACGCCGATTTTTTCGACGAGCGCAAACATGAGCGGGAATGATTATAAAAATGATCCTGATGAAATATTCTCAATTTTTTCCAAACGTGTTGATTTTATGGTTGATGCGGGAAAGCTTGCTTCATCACGGCCCTCAACAATAGTCAGAGTTTTGCCTGACAACACGGTAAAAATAATACGTGAAGGCGCTATTTCAGCGGAGCAAATTAAATTTGTCATAAACCGATAAACTTTAACCGGAGGCGAATGTGAAAATGTGTTTCCTGTTCAGTGGAGTTTTCTGGGGCGTTGTGCTCGTACTTTTCGGGTTGTCGATCATCGTGAAGGTTGTGTTTAACATTCATTTCCCGTTTTTCAGGATACTCGTAGCGCTTATAATCATGTATTTCGGTCTTCGGGTACTCATGGGAGGAACATGTATCCGGACACACAGAAACACGGTGCTTTTCAACGAAGCGAATGTTACGGCAACAGATTTGAAGAACGACTGCAATATTCTTTTCGGTAAAGGAACGATCGATCTTACCAGCGCGGAACTTGCGGAAAAAAACAGCAGGGTCCGGGTGAATACGGTTTTTGGTTCCGGAACCATAAGAATCAGTCCTGACGTGCCTACCTTGATAGAAGTAAACTCTGCGTTCGCCGGATCGCGAATGCCCGATGGCAATTCAATCGCTTTTGGAAAATATGTATATAAGAATAAATTGTACGGCAACACGGGAAAAAACCTCAAAGTGGATGCAAACGTCGTTTTCGGAAGTCTGGATATTATTGAAAAGTAAAGGTTCTTACTGGCTGGCGATAATTATTCGCGGCCTTCCCGCGAGGTCGGGAAATTGAAGGATATTTTTCCATTTCTGGTCGGAAAATAAGGTCTGAACCGCTTCGCCCTGAGCATATCCTATTTCGCAGTAGATCCGTCCGCCTTTTTTTAGAAGGTCTTTCGATTTTTCCGCGAGTATCCTGTAAAAATCGAGGCCGTCCGTTCCGCCGTAGAGCGCGGAAACCGGTTCAAAATCCTGAACGCTTTGGTCTAGTTCAGTCATTTCTTTTTCCGAAATATACGGGGGATTGCTCACGATAAAATCAAAATAAGGTGCAGTTTTGAGCGCGGAGAACAAGTCGCCGCATAAAAGCCCGATTTTTGCGCTGCAATTAACTTTTGCAATTTTCAACGCCTGTTCAGAAATATCCAGACCCACGCTTTTCCATCGGGGTCTGTGGCTTACAAGAATTTCGGCGATGGCGCCGGAGCCGGTTCCAACATCAAGAAAGGAACGTGTATCTTCGGGTTCAATTTCCAGGACCTTTTCAACAAGGATTTCCGTGTCGGGGCGTGGTATGAGCACGGCGTTTGAAACAAGAAATTCCTTGGAATGGAAATAGGCTCTGCCAAGGATATAGGGGAGAGGTTCGTCGGTCAAGCGCCTTTTAATCGCCGCTTTAATGGTATTGCGCTGCTCCCTGGGAATGCGGCGGCCGGTCTTAACATATAATTCGCTTCTCGAACAGTGCAATACATGCTGAAGAATTATTTCTGCTTCATTAAGCGCACATTCGCCCGCGATTGGTTGAATCCGGGTTTTCACTTCTTTTAGAAGGTTGGGAAGAGTATTCATTCCTCGCTTTTTGTTGTTTTCAAGCGCTCATTCAGGTCAGCTTTATTGAGCGCATCGACGATATCCTGAAGGTCGCCGTTCATGACCGCGTCAAGTTTGTAAAGCGTCAAGTTTATGCGATGGTCGGTCAAACGGTTCTGGGGGAAATTATAGGTGCGGATTTTCTCGCTCCGGTCGCCGGAACCGACCATGGTCTTCCGGGTCGCGGACTCAACGGCCTGTTTTTGGGAAATTCGGGCGTCTAAAATGCGCGAGGTCAGGATTTTCATGGCGCGGGCCTTGTTTTTTAACTGTGATTTCTCATCCTGGCAATGAACGGTTATCCCCGTGGGAATATGCACAATCCGCACGGCCGATTCGGTTTTGTTAACATGTTGTCCGCCTTTGCCGCCGGCCCTGAATACGTCGATGCGCAGTTCCGTCGGGTCAATAGTGATATCGACATCATCGGCCTCGGGAAAGACGACCACCGATGCCGCTGAAGTATGTATCCGGCCCTGCGCCTCGGTTTGCGGAACGCGCTGGACGCGGTGAACGCCGGATTCGAATTTCAGCGCGCCGTAAACGTCTTCGCCTTTGACGGCAAAGATGATTTCCTTGATCGCACCGATTTCGCCGTAACTGGAACTGAGGACTTCGTAGGTCCAATTCTTCTTTTCGATGAAATGCAAATACATGCGATACAGGTCGGCGCCGAAAATGCCGGCTTCAATACCGCCGGTACCTGCGCGGATTTCCACTATGGCGTCTTTGGAATCCAAGGGATCGCGGGGAACGAGCAGATACTTGACCTTTTCTTCCAGCGCGGGCAATTCCTGCTCAAGTTGATCAAGGTCTTCTTTTGCAATGCCTATGATCTCAGGATCGGATTCGGTCTTTAAAAGTTTCCTGCTCTCCGCGATGTTCTTTTTAACATCCAGATAGCGCACATAAACGGGCATGTTTTTTTTAAGGCCGCGGTACTCCCTTCCCAGTTTTTCCAGAAGGGCCCGGTTGCCGGTCACCTCGGGTGAGGCCAGTTCTTCTTCAAGCTGCTTCCGCCGCCCGATGATTTCTTTGATTTTTTCTATCATAAAGCGGCATCAAGGGCGGCGGCGGCGGTCAGGAGTTGCTTATCGTCGGGTTGTTTTGTCGTGATCAATTGCAGCCACAGGCCCGGCTTGATGAGGAGTGAAACCGGGAACACGGTTTGATATCGGTCGGAGAGGCGCAGAATTTCGTAGGAAACGCCCCCGACCACGGGTATCAAGAGAACATGCACCAGAAAACGCACCATAACATGCGGGTACGGTCCGATGAAGTGAATAATTACGGCGTCAATTATGGAGAAAAGAAGGATGCAAACGATGGCCACCAGAAGAAGGAAACTTGTCCCGCAGCGCGGATGCAGGGTTGAGTATGGCCTCATGTTTTCGATGGTAAGGTCTTTTTCGTCTTCATAGGTGAAAATCGCTTTGTGCTCGGCGCCATGATATTCGAACACCCTTCGCATGTCTTTCCAGAAACTTATCCCGACCAGGTACGCGAAAAACAGGAGCAATCGAATGCCTCCGGCAACGAAATTGAAGGACAACGCGGTGTTTTTGAAAAACAATTGGGATATGAACATGGGAAGGTACATGAAC
>JBAVGL010000018.1:0-6966 GCA_049684795.1 Chitinivibrionales bacterium
TTTTTTTCCCCAACTCATTTCCGACACATGAATGAGGCCCTCGACACCGGGGCTAAGCTGGACAAAAGCGCCGAAATTCGCGCACTTTGTTATTTTCCCTTCAACCGATTGCCCCGGCTGATAGCGCGTCGAAACAGTGGCCCAGGGACTTTCAGAAACCTGCTTAAGCGAAAGGCTTATCTTTGAAAGCCGCAGGGGTTCTTTTTGTTCGATGCCCAGGATTACACATTCGACCTTCTGGCCGGGACTAAAGCTGTTTTCGATGTCATGTGCACGCTCCCAGGAAACTTCTGAAATATGCACAAGCCCTTCAACATCGCCAATATCCACAAAAAGCCCGAAAGGCGTTATACGCGAAATGGTCCCTTGATATACCGTTTTTGCGCTTATTCCTTTTTTTAAATCATCGAGTTTGATTCGCAGATCCTGTTCCAGAAGCGGTATCCGGGACACAACTATGTTTTTTCCACCCTCGGTAATCTGTGTAACAACAAAAGAAAGCGTTGAATTCAAGTATCTGGTCTGATCTTCCACATATTTCAAATCTATCTGTGAAACCGGGCAGAACGCCTTCTTTCCCATGATCCGCACGTTAAAGCCGCCTTTATTTATTCCGGTGACCTTGCCCTCGACGGGCACTTTGTTTTTCATCGCGGCTACAAACTCGCTCAAGGATGTGCGGCTATTTTTGTCCCTGTTCGAAAGCACGGTGCTGAGCATGATTTCACTATGGGTCGCGGATATGATGTACGCCTCAATGACGTCTCCGGCGTTTTTAATAATCGTCGAATGCTTGTCCATGAGTTCTTCAATTTTTATCATGGCCTCGTTTTTTGCATTGATGTCAACAAACGCGTATTGTTTACCAATCGAAAGGATTTTCCCCGTAACCTTGGCGCCGACCTCAACATTTTTGGCCATGGGCTTATCATATCGGTCAATCATGGTGAGCAATTCCTTTTCAGGGGTCACGCTGTTTTTATTGTCATCAAAGAAATCATCGTGTTTTTTATCAAACATTCTTCGGTCTCCTCAAAAAACGTATTCCGGGTTCTTTATAAGGTTAACTGCCGGATTTAGATTTAAAATATATTCATTCCCCGCAATTTAGAAATCCTGTTTGAATTATCTGCATAACAAAACCTCCCAGCATAAGGGCGGGTTAGGAACTATGCCAGATGAAATTTCAGAACAAAGGTCAGCTTGATATATATTTTTAATGGTGCTTTTTAGGATTTGAACGGGTCGATTTTGTTGAAGGTATTTATAATTTATGACCGATTTACCAATAAGACCCAAGGGCCGGTTCCTCATATTCGGCGCTCCAGTCATCGAGGATGCCGAAATCGAGGAAGTGGTAAAAACCCTTCGAAGCGGCTGGATCGGAACGGGGCCGAAAGTGGCTCGGTTCGAAGAGGCAATAAGGGAATATAAAGGCGCCACACATGTTGCAGCGGTCAATTCATGCACTGCCGCATTGCATCTGAGTATTCTGGCCGCCGGCATAGGTCAGGGCGACGAGGTAATCACCTCCGCCATGACTTTCTGCGCCACGGTGAATGCCATCATCCATGCCGGCGCGACGCCCGTCCTTGCCGATATTGAGCCCGGATCCATGAACATCGATCCGGACGATATAAAAAGAAAAATCACTCCGCGCACCCGCGCCATTGTTCCGGTGCATTTTGCCGGCAGACCGTGCGCCGTGGACGCCATCATGGCAATTGCGCAAAAACACGGCCTGACCGTCATTGAAGACTGTGCGCATGCGATAGAAACGCAGTACAAGGGCAAAAACGCGGGCACGTTCGGCGATTTCGGCTGCCTGAGTTTCTATGTGACAAAAAACATCATCACGGGCGAAGGCGGCATGGTCCTTGCAAAAAATGAAGAAGCCATTTCGCGTATCAAAACGCTCGCCCTTCACGGCATGTCCAAAGACGCCTGGAAACGTTTTTCAGACGAAGGATACAAGCATTACCAGGTTGTGGAGGCGGGTTTCAAATACAACATGACCGACCTTCAGGCGGCGATTGGACTCCATCAGTTGCGGCGGATCGAAGTATATTGGCAAAGGAGAAAACAGATTTGGGAACGCTATGTGTCCGCATTTCGCGACCTTCCCCTCGATATTCACGACTATGATGAGCCGCAATGCCGCCACGCGTATCATCTTTTTACGATTTTTATCTCTAAGGAACGGTGCGGCATATCACGGGACGACTTCCTCGACGAAATGACGCGAAACAATATCGGCATCGGCGTCCACTATCTGAGCATTCCCGAACACCCCTTTTATCAGAATGCATTCGGCTGGAAACCCGAAGATGTTCCTCATGCAATGAAAACGGGCAGGGAAACCGTCAGTCTGCCGCTGTCGGCAAAATTGACGGATGATGATGTTGGCGATGTAATAAGGGCGGTAAGAAAAATAATTTCACAATAAAGAGGAGCGATCATGGACATTTTTACCGAATCGCTTGAGGCCCATGTAAGCGCCGTAAAACTTCTTCCTGGTTTGTCGGACCAGGTAACAAAAGCGAGCAATGCCATAATCAAGGCTTTTAAAAATAAGAACAAGGTCCTCCTGTGCGGTAATGGCGGGAGCGCCGCGGACTCACAGCATATTGCCGCCGAGTTTGTCGGCAGGTTCAAATTGGAGCGCCGCGGACTTCCGGCAATTGCCCTGAGCACCGACACGTCCATCCTCACGGCCATCGGAAACGATTATTCCGTTGACCGGATATTTTCCCGCCAGGTCGAGGCGCTTGCGCAACCGGGTGATATTATCATCGGTCTGTCAACATCAGGCAAAAGTCCTAATGTTTTAGAAGCAATAAAGCGAGCCCGGAAATACGGATGTTTCTCCATCGGTCTTCTCGGGGGAAGCGGCGGGGCTTTAAAAGACCTTGTCGATATTCCTCTTGTTGTGCCCGCGAACGACACACCTCGAATACAGGAATGCCACATCCTTTTAGGTCACATTATTTGCGATATAGTAGAAAGAGCATTTGCGGAGCAATAACCCAGCAAATAACTGAAGAAGATGGACCTGACCGCCCATCAAATACTCAAACCGCTACGCTAGGTGCTTTTTCACCATGTTCGCGACCATGCGTGCGATGGCCGGCGAACTCGTCAGTCCTGGCGACTCAATGCCAATAAGGTTTATGAATCCCGGCAGCCCGTTGTCCTCTTCATCGACTATCACGAAGTCCCGGGCTTTGTCTCCGGGGCCCGAAAGTTTCGGCCGTATCCCAGCCATGTCCGGTGTGAATGCGTCTTTGTCAAGATCGGGAAAAGTTTCCGCGGCACAGGCATAAAACGCATCCCGCCTGTTTCCATCAACCGTATAATTGATGTCATTCACATATTCAGTGTCGGGACCGAACTTGAGTCTTCCGCCAAGGTCAAGAACCGCGTGGACGCCGAGCCCGGTAAGGTCCTGCTCGGGCACGGGATAGATGAGCAGCGGCATGGGATATTTTTTTGCGTAATGAAAATACGACCCCTTGCAATAATGGAGCTTATAAGCGTTTTTATTGATATCGATCCCGGCCAATCCGGCGACATGGTCCGACGAAAGGCCGGAGCAATTAATGACGATGCGTGAAAACAAGGCATAGGAATCCTGCTCAACCATGAGCTTGTACCCGTGCATCGCCTGTTCAATGCCGATTACATTCGAATTATACGCGATCATCGCGCCATTCTCCTCGGAAAACCGGGCGTAATGCCGCATTAAGGAATGTGAATCGACAATCCCCGTGTCCGGCAGATAAATTGCCGCTTCGGCCTTGACTTTAACCCCAAACGTCGAGACCTTTTTAGCGTCAATTATTGAGATATTGTTTATGGAATTCCGCACGCCATTGTTATAAAGGAGTTCCAGCGCTTTCATTTCGCCCGCATCCTTGGCGACAATGAGCTTGCCCAATTTTTTACAGGGCACCGAACAGCGCTCGCAGAGCCGGTACAAAAGACGGGCGCCTTCAATGCAGAGCCATGTTTTCAGCGACCCTGGCGCATAGTAAATGCCGGAATGAATGACCTCGCTGTTTCTGCTGCTTGTTTCCTGGCCGAAGGCATCGTTGCGCTCAAGGACGACAACGTCTTCCATGTCCGCGGAAAGCTCGGCGGCAATCGCCAGTCCCACGACACCCGCGCCGATTATGGTCACCGACACTTCATCCATGGAGCATTCCGTTACGCATTGCCCGTCACGGCAAAGGCCTCTTTAATATCGTAAAGTACCCCGTTGCTGCGAAGATATTTTTCTATTCCGGCTTTACCTATTTCAATAAACTCCCGGTGCTTGACCGCCAATACAACACCATCATACGAAGACGGCTCGGGCCCGGCGATCGGCATGATCCCATATTCATGCCGCACTTCCTCCCTGTCCGCGACCGGCTCCCACACGTCAACAAGAATGCCAAACTCCTGGAGCTCCTTGATAATGGTTATTACTTTTGAATTCCGGATATCGGGAACGTTTTCTTTGAAGGTCATTCCTAAAACGAGCACTTTTGCGTCTTTAATGGCGATTTTTTTATGGATTAATTTTTTTATCAGCTCACGAGCGAAATACCTTCCCATCGCGTCGTTGATCCTTCTTCCCGCCATGATTATCTGCGGGTGGTGGCCGATCTCCTCCGCCTTGTAGGCAAGATAATAGGGATCGACCCCGATGCAGTGGCCACCCACAAGCCCGGGTTCGAACGGCAGGAAATTCCATTTCGTTTTTGCCGCCTCAAGCACCTCTCTGGTTGATATGCCCATTTTATCAAAAATGATGCGGAGCTCATTCATCAGGGCAATATTAATGTCGCGTTGCGTGTTTTCGATGACCTTTGCCGCTTCAGCGACTTTTATCGACGCGGCCTTGTATATTCCCGCCTTTACAGCTGTACCGTAAACTTGTGCCACTTTTTCAAGGGTCTCCGGAGTGTCTCCCGAAACAATTTTTTTGATGGTAGCAAAACGGTGCATCCTATCGCCCGGATTGATCCGTTCCGGGGAATAACCTACAAAAAAGTCTTTCTTCCAGACCAGTTCCGATAATTTTTCTATGATCGGCACGCACTCGTCCTCGGTGACACCTGGATAAACCGTCGATTCATAGACAGCGACCGCCCCTCTTTTGATGTTTCTACCCACAGTTTCGGAGGCTTTTATTACGGGAGTAAGATCAGGGATATTATGCGCATCAACGGGTGTCGGGACCGCTACAATGATAAAATCCGCCTGTTGAATGACCGATGGATCACAGAAAAAACCCATGGATGACTGTTGAAGCGCCTCGCTCTCAACCTCTTTGTTCGGGTCTTTTCCCTTTTGCAAAGTCTCTATACGCTTTTGGCTGACATCGAACCCGATGACCTTGAAATACTTTGAAAGTTCAATTGCCAGGGGCAGTCCGACGTATCCCAGGCCCACGACACATATGACGGGATTATACATGATGATTTTCCCTCTTTAAAAAATGTTTTTCAAAACAGCGTATGCAGGCACATCAAAATAGATGTTTCTTTTCAATTTCTGCAACTGGATTAATTTTATTCCTTTATTTTGATCACTTGAAAAAGAGATTGTTTTTAGAACGTAGTACATTGTAGTTTTTTATGACTGGCCGTCTTACCGTAAAAAAGGACAATTCGCCCAATGCTTGCAAAACTCCGCTCAATGGCCGTTATCGGGATCGACGCTTTTGAAATCGGCATTGAGGCCGATATTTCCGAGATGCTTCCGAGCTTTACCATCGTGGGCCTCCCCGATGGCGCTATTCGCGAGAGCCGGGAACGCGTCATGTCGGCGATCAAGAATTGCGGGTTCGAATTCCCATCACGTAAAGTGACCATCAACATGGCCCCGGCGGACGTAAAAAAAGAAGGGTCTGCCTTCGACCTGCCCATAGCCCTCGGGCTTCTGATGGCCTCGGGACAGGTTACGATCGAATCGACCGACGATTACTGCATCATTGGCGAGCTGTCGCTTGACGGATCGGTTAAAAGCATCAAGGGCATGCTCTCGATGGCGATCGGCGCTCGTGAGCTCGGGATCAAGGGCATGATCGTGCCTAAAGACAATGCCCGGGAGGCCGCCGTTGCCGAAGGCGTGGCGATTTTTCCCGTCGATAATTTAAGCGAGGCCCTCGAATTCCTGAAAAAGACCAAAATTATTGAACCCTTTAAAACCGACCTTAACGCGCTTTTCAACCAGGCGCGCCAGTATGCCATTGACTTTAAAGACGTGAAAGGCCAGGAACACATCAAGCGCGCGCTCCTAGTGGCCGCAGCCGGGGGCCACAACATCATGATGATCGGGCCGCCAGGTTCGGGCAAGACAATGCTCGCGCGCAGGCTGCCATCAATACTCCCGGATTGCACTCTTGACGAAGCGTTGGAAACTACCAAGATCCATTCCGTTGCCGGACTGCTTGATCCTCATACTCCTCTCATGGCCACGCGGCCGTTCAGGTCCCCGCACCACACGATTTCCGATGCCGGCCTCATTGGCGGCGGTTCCTACCCTCGACCCGGCGAAGTAAGCCTGAGCCACCACGGCGTGCTCTTTCTGGATGAGTTGCCGGAGTTCGCAAAAAACGTGCTCGAAAACTTGCGTCAGCCGCTGGAGGACGGCAAGGTGACGATATCCCGCGCGGCGATGTCGCTGTGCTATCCGGCCCGATTCATGCTTGCGGCGGCGCTCAACCCCTGCCCGTGCGGTTACTACACCGATCCCCGGCATGAATGCTCCTGCTCGGCAACGCAAATCCAGAAATATATGTCGAAGATCTCCGGTCCTTTACTTGATAGGATAGATATCCATGTAGAAGTCCCCGCCTTGAGTTACGAAGAACTTGCGCAAAAATCAGCAGGCGAGGACTCCATTTCCATGCGGGAAAAAGTAGTCAACGCACGAAAGATCCAGCTTGGAAGGTTCGAAAACGAAAAGAAGATCTTC
>JBAVGL010000019.1:0-2113 GCA_049684795.1 Chitinivibrionales bacterium
TCTCCCGAAAGCTCTTTTGTGATGAGTTCCAAAACTATCATGAACGCGCCTGCTTTTTCGAGGGCGAGAGCGCCGTCAATAAGCTCCTGCGCCTGTTTCAAATCTTTACCCTGAACAATTGCTTTGCGGCCCATTTTCTGAGGCGTATACCCGATGTGCGCGCACACGGCAATACCCTGGCGCGCCATGCGGCTTATTCGGTCGGCCACTTCAACCCCGCCTTCAATTTTTACGCCGTCCGCGCCGTTATCCAAAAGCCGTTTTGCATTATGCAAGGCTTCATCGGGTGAAGCAATGGCCCCGGCGGGCAGGTCCGCCAGGATAAATGCGCGCATGACTCCGCGGGCCACCGCCCGGACATGATGGAGCATGTCTTCCATGGTCACCTGCGAGACTTCAGCATAACCGAGGACATTGGTTCCCACACTGTCGCCGATGAGCACAACGTCAATTCCGCACTCGTCCGCGATGCGGGCGCAGGGGGAATCATAACTCGTTACCATGGTAATTTTTCGTGACGACGATTTGTAATTCTCTAAATCTCTTTTTGTGATTTTCATAATAAACTATTTTAATATTGAAAAATTATAAGGTATCTGAAAAGGCCATTTTCAGGCAAATGAATTTATTAATCAAAATAGCGCGAATCTTGCTTATTCACAGGACTTTATAGTATTGTATAAATATACTTTTCCCTGTTTATTAATTGATTTATTAAAAAATGATGTTTAAAAACATTCCAGACAGAATATCTTTAATGCTTGGTCTAAGCATCTGTATTTCGGGAACGGTCGTTTCCTCAGCCGGTTCGGAGAATTTTGTAAATATTATTAAACATGTCAAACTCTATGAAATTCCACTGGTCAGAGACGACAGTATTATTTACAAAATGGATATTGAATTCAAAGAATGCCCTCAAAATTTCTGGTCATATACCGATAGCATACACCATGCGCATATCATAGAAATTTACGGCGTCGATGTTGAATCATCTCCGATACGCCTGCCCGACAACAGCCCTTTTCAGGGTGTGCGCGTTAAAAACCATAAAACAAAAATGGCCCTTTCCGGGGTAATGTCGACAATTATCATATCTATTGATCCCGAATACTCCTGCGGTGCTGATTTTGGGGAAAATAATGTAATAACCGTGAGCCTCTGGAAAAAAATGAATGCGATGAAAGGCAAAAAAAATAAAAACAAGCAGAAAATTAGAAATATTGATTAGCCATGTGGCCCTGAAATGCGATTTTTTTACGACATTTAGCTCTTTTAAAATTAGGGACTCGTCGAAATAACTTGCATTTATGCAAAAACAAGTTCATTTTTATAAAACAAGCGGCTTTTTTAGAATCATTTACGTGCGGGAGGCAATACTATGGCAGGCGTTAATAAAGTAATTTTAATCGGAAACCTTGGAAAAGACCCGGAACTGCGTTACACTCCAAACGGGCAGCCGGTTGCTTCGTTTTCCCTTGCAACGACGGAACGTTGGAATGACAAAAATAATCAGAAACAGGAAAAAACGGAATGGCATAATATTGTTGTTTGGGGAAAACTTGGGGAGCTTGCGAACCAGTACCTTAAAAAAGGACGTTCCGCCTACATCGAGGGGCGAATCACGACCCGTTCATGGGACGATCGGGATGGAAATAAAAAATACCGAACCGAGATCGTCGCAAACCAGATACAGTTTTTAGGCGGTAATCAGGGTGGCGGCGACGGTTCGGCAACATCTGAGCCGGCCCAGGTCTCCGATCCGCAGTTTGATCAAAGTTCAGCGCCGGAGCAAAATGCCTCGGCACAAAATGCCTCGGCACAAAATACCTCGGCACAAAATACCGCGGCAAATGATGATCTTCCCTTTTGATAGTGGAACTTAAACAAAAAAAAGATATATATTATACTGTGTCTGATTTATTTACGCGCCTCGCGAAGATAAATCCTGACTACAGTATCTTATCTGCCCTCGGGCAGGTTAAAGGGCACAAAAAGGATTTTAAGGCATGAGTATAGAATTATTGCTTCTGATGATATTGGCCGGGCTGACTCTTCTCGCCTATATGGTCGCATTAAATTCACATGGTCCCACCAGATTGGCCATATCCTATCT
>JBAVGL010000020.1:0-3154 GCA_049684795.1 Chitinivibrionales bacterium
CTCAAGATTCTGTACAGTAGCGCCAACACGGACCATTCCCAATATTTTGGGCGCTAAGATACGAATTTGTGCAGCCAAAAATGCAGCCACACATCCGTCTTGCGGAACAAATGCTTTAATGTCTTGATTAATCGTTACAGGTACGGCATTTATTGCTACCGGCAATGTATGTTTTAAAACCCCGCTTCTGGTTACAATAAGAATTGAATCTATTGGAATTAGATTTGTTGCACTTTCTTTTAAAGCAGTTTCGGAGATATGGTCTTCGGAATTTTTAACTACTAAATCATACATATCCTTTGGCGAAACCCAAGGAATTTTACCTTGCCAATAATCATGCCTTTTCTTAGACGGTGTTCCTCCACCTAAAATATTACAAATAGAACATAATTGCTGAATGGGAAAGCGCTTTGGATTTTTTTCCGGATCCCCAAACATCTCCTCAAACAGCGCCGGAATAAGCTTCGCACTTCGCTTGTCCGCCTGACCGCGCAGTTTGCGCAATTCATCTGCTTCATCAAGAAGCTTGACAATACGCTCTTGTTCGGGGAGCGGGGGAAGGGGAATCGGGATTTCCCGCAAATTCGCTTGATTTAATTTCGGAACAGTAACCCCTGTTACATACTTTGATAAATCTTCGGAATTTATAAAGTAAACGATCCATTTATCTATAACAGTTTTTCGGTTAGGCTTTATCACATGAGCATGATTATTGACCCAGTATTTGCCTTCTGCAATAAATGCTGTTTTCTCACCAGCACCCCATTTGGCGCCATCTTCACCTATAAGAATTAATCTTTCATCAAAAATGTAATCATGAACATAATCTAAAACTCCTGTCGCACCATAATATGGGTATTTGCCAAAAATCCTATCTTTTTGTGTTATGGGTTTTCGCTTACTGTCCAATATTTCACAAACTTCACCGAGCGGTTTGATAGACCATTTGCTCATCCCTTTCCGCCTATCTTCTTCATCAACTCACTACCTCGCTTAATAATCTCATTCTCCAGCTTCAGCACATCAGCCAGAATATCCTTCGGCTTATCATGATGAACCTTTTCATTGCTCACCGGCTTATACCGCCCGGCAGCCAGGCTCCAATCGTTTTCTTTTATCTTTTCAATCGGCACGCGGTAGCTGTTCGGCCCCTCTTCCCGTTTCGGCCATTTGGAAAGAATATCCGGGATGTCGTTGGCTTCAATCGGTGTTCTTTTATCGTCAAGACTGAATCCGTCGGCAGTCATGTCATAAAACCAAACGGATTTTGTGGGTGTGCCCTTCTGGAAAATGAGGATGGCCGTGGCAACACCGGCATAAGGCTTAAACACACCGCTTGGCAGGCTGATAACCGCCTGTAAATCACACTCGGTCAATAGCAATTCCCGAAGGCCCGTAGCGGCGTTCGTAGAGCCAAATAACACGCCGTTAGGCACGATAACGCCCGCGCGGCCGCTGGGCGCGAGATGGTCGATGAACCATTTCAGGAAGAGCAACTCTGTTGCGCGCGTATTAAGTTTGTAATTGAGATCGGCAAGAATGCTCTCTGCCTGGATTTTACCGGAAAAGGGCGGATTGGCAAGGATTATGTCGAATGTTTTTCCCGGATACGATCCGCCAAAGCCCGTGGTGAGCGGGTTGAAGTGCTCGATCTTGGCTTTTTCCAATTGGTGCAAATAAAGATTAAGAATGGCAATCTTCACCATATTCGCGTCGTTATCAAAGCCGGTAAAAGCCTGCTCCTCAAGAAATTTCCACTGTGCCGGTTTAAGCAAAGAACCGTCGATTATTCCGCGTGTCAAGTCGGCGGGCTTGGTATGATTGCGAAGAATGTGCATAAACGTGGAGATATGAAAACCGGATGTTCCGCTTGCAGGATCGGCCATGCGCTGACCCGGTTGAGGATCAACAAGCTCGACGATCAAATTGATTATATGCCGCGGCGTGCGGAATTGGCCGTTGGTCCCCGACGCGGCAAGTTGACTAAGAAGATATTCGTACATATCGCCCTTGAAATCGTGGCCTTCGTGGGCCGCGAGATCAAGCTCGTGCACGCCTTGCACGACGGCCCGAAGCGTTGGCCGGTCGTAAATTTTAAGCGTTGCCCTATTGAAAAGCAGCTTGCCGGTGTCCGAAAGGCCCGGTAGTTCGTGAAAACTTTCCATGGCGTCACGCACCACGTTAAACAGATTGTCGCCGGTAAGCGTGACGAAGTTCCCCCAGGCAAAACGTGCCCATTTGCCGGAAAATATTCTCGTATACTTCTTGTCAATGGATGCGAGGGCTTCATCTTTCTCCGTGAGCAACCGCAAGAAAAGCAGATAGGAAATCTGCTCGATGGAATCCATCGGGTTATTCACGCCTCCGGCCCACAACACATTCATTAATTGGTCGACTTTTTGCCGCAATCCCGAAGAAAAAAAGTTTGATCCTGAAATTGAACCGTTCCTGGCAGGAGCGCTATTTTTCATTGCATTCATTCTTGTGTTGTTCCTTTATTTTTAAACCGCCGGTATGCAGATAAATCTCTCTAAGCTGCAAGGAGCGATTGCCGAATAAGCGACGATTGGCGCAAGGCCTCAAAAACTTCGTCCCGGTGTTCAAAATGAGATAAAGCCGCAATCCCGCCAATCTGATTAAATTGTGATGCGGTAAAAATAGTCATGTCTCCTTTGAGAAATTGCGATAAAGCATGAGCGTCTTCGGCAAGCAATTGGGCGGTGGCATTAACCCATTTCTGTTCATTATACCGAAGATTGAAACGCGCGGAAATGGAATCAACGGTGTCATTTACAAGAGCATCTTTGGTCGGCAACGGTTTTTTACCTACCGCATTATAAACAAATGCCGGCGTTGTCGCGGGCACCCCGTATGATATGACAAGCTTGTTTGGAGAATAAAACATTTCCGGCTTGTTATAGAACCGCTCGTTCACAATTGTTTCGATGGCATCGTCATCTTCTTCTTCGATTGCATTTTTAAGCTCCGGGGTTTTATCGACGAATAATTTCATGTCCCGCTCATAACCGCCGCGAAAGGTCATGACGTCGACCTTTTCGCCATCAGGCCCCACGATGCGGATTTCCTGGCTTACAAGCGTATCAACGCCGGTCCAAACGGGAATTTCACGGGGCGGCTGCGAGCTGATGTATTC
>JBAVGL010000021.1:0-9216 GCA_049684795.1 Chitinivibrionales bacterium
CCGGTATTTTCTTGCAGTACTCGCCGTTGCTTCCCCAATGGAGTTACAGCTACGATTATTTCAACGCGGCCCAGACGATCGCCAAACAGGTCAATCCATATGCCATGCAGCTTTTTGCCTTGCAGCCCGCGCAATCTCAGGGCGATACCATGGGCTTTGTTTTTCAGGGAGACAATTCTTCCTACCCTTATCCCGTCTGGTCCGCGTCCTGCATCCTTGAACGGCTAAACGGAACGGATTCCATCGTGCATTTTTCATTCTCAAACAACACGCTCGCGGCGCTGGAAATCCCGTCCTGGCATTCCCTCCAGGATGCGCTCGTGATCGTAACGAATGGCGATATCACGGTAAGCCATACCGCATCGCTGTCTTTCCAATTATGTCCGATAACTTACCCGGCCGGATCACAGCATACTTTTAGTTCCGTGACTCCAACCGATACCGCGGTTGTTTCCTTGAAAACGCAGACGGCGCTTCGTTGCTCCCTCACTGTTACGGCGGTAACGGACGATTCGTTGCTTGCCGCAGCGGCAAAAAACCGGCTTTTTCCGGCGACTGATTTGTTCGCCGTTTCCTTTCCGGCCACATGGTCGTCCGGTTCGTCAATTTCCCTCGCGATAAATTCAACCTCGACACTTCAGATCGCCCCGCAAACATTGGGGGTGTATGTGTGGAACGGCGCGGCATGGTCAAAAGTCCCGGACACGGTATCATTTACGCATCAGAGCTTGCGGGCAACGGCCGCCGTCGCGCAGCCGGGGATTTATTCCGTGTTTTACTCGTCAATGTCCGAGGCAAACGCGGTGGCGATCTATCCCAACCCGGTACATTTGAAGACCGGTTCGTTCGTCAAAATCGCGGGGAAGAATATCCTTGACATCTGGGTCTACGACATCAGCGGCAAAATGATTTCACGCGCGACTGCCGGAGCACAGCCATCGCCCGCATCGCTTCCGGAAAGTCAGTCGGGCTTTAACTGGCTGCTCACGAATGCGTCCGGGAAAACGGTTTTTCCTGGAATGTATTATGTGTGCCTCGAGTATAAGGACGCCGTTACGCAGGCGGTAAAAAAGAAAAAGCAAAAGATTCTAGTCGTTCCGTAAAATACAGGAATGCTATCTTCGCGCCCGTTAAAAAAAGAAATACCCCGGTTCAGTTCTTGGGTTTACTCAATAACGATGGATTGAACGTCGGATTTATTGCCCGATATTCCCAGGGAAGACGTTTCTCCCAGCCTGGTATTGTCCTTGCCGAGGATTACCGGGACGAGTTCGCAGCTTTGAAGCCGCACTTCAATGTCAAAATCCAAGGGATCGGACAGAAAGCGCCGGACAAGGTCCTTTATTTTTTCAATGTTGTCCGTATGGGGGAGGAACGCCTCGAAAGTTTCCCTTGGCAAAGGACCAACGGACACGCGGAATTTCCCCGAAACGTCCCACTTCGTGGTCCCCAGCATCGACGTGACCCCGAGCCGGGAATCGACGCCTATTTTCGGGGGGGCATGGATCGCGACCCACCGGGGCATATATTCCTTAATATCAACTGGCAGGCCGCCGAAGAAATCGGAAAGCATGGTAATAAGCGCGGCCTTTCCCCTGCACTTTGCCGTGAAGAGGCCCGCATAGGCTAAAAGCTTGAAGTTTGCTTTTATCGAAAGGCGGTCGGGGTCGATGCCCGACAAAAACGCGGTCCTGCGCACGAACGGGTCGACAATGCCCCCGGACAATGCGCGGACAAAGCGGTATTTTTTCCATGACCGGAAGAATAAAACATACATGCGATTGTTGAAAATATTCAGAAAATCAATAAGGGGCGGCGCGTTTTCTTCGTACCGCAGGACATATTCTGAAAAGTAAACGGGAAGCGGAGACGATACCCCGATAAGACCCATAAACGAAAGAACAAGCTCGATATATCCTTTTTTTTCCCGGACGTGCGATATATCGCTTGCGGGGAACGCCAGTGACGTGTCGGGAACGCACCGTATTTTACCGGCCCCGAAAGGGTCTTTTGACCCTTCTTTCTGGAATTTTTCCTCCAGAAGGGAAAGGGCCTGGAAAAAATTGAAAAGAAAGCCCTCCGCAGCCAGGCGCTGGACGACATCGGGCCGTTTCGCTAAATTGGCCATCGTGTCCCTTTCAATGAATTCCAGCGGATCGTTGCTCCTGAAGGCTTCAAAACAAAAACAAGTTCCAAAAAAGTATTAATGGAAACATACTGGGCCAGAAACTCTTTCAATATTTGCCCGAACAAGCGCACGTCCCCGGAATTAAGGAAATTGGCCTCCGAAAGGGACACGGTGAATTCAATGCCGCGTATTGAAGAGCCATTGACAATGTAATCAACCGGTTTCGACGTTACGTCGATTATTGCCTCGATTTTTCTCCCCCGGCCCTCCGAACCCGACCAATCGTACTGGCGAAGAAGCGCTTTAAACGCGTCCGGGGAAGCAAGCGTGGTAAGGGTCGAGCTGAGATGCGAGAGAAATGTCCATAAATAATCGTCCTCGGCGGGCGGGGACAGCGGAAGCGTCGGCCGTGTTATGTTTGCAAAGGTGACATAATCGGGGAAATTGGCGCCCGGTTTATTGATTCCCCCTTCGCGGAGTTCCTCCCGCGGAAGAATGCCGTTGGTGCACCAGGCCTCAATCGAACAGTTTTCCTGCCTTATTTCATTGCCTTTTCCTCCCGTGCCGTTGGAAAGGAGTTCGCCCCCGAATGACAGGTAAAGGTCGCGTTGTTGATGCGCCCCCCTGCGGTACTGGACCGTAAAGGTGTGCGCCTGTTTCTTTTGGTCCGTCTCAAAGGAGTAGAGCGGCTCATAGGTGCTCCGTTCGCCAGTTGCCCTGTCTATTCCAACCACGGAAATAATACTGTGCGTAAATACCGACGAAGGATATGCGGCGTCGGCAATCACGCGATAGTCGGTTTCGAGCCCGCCTACGCTCACCGGATCGGCGTCTTTTTTGAAAATATTCGCGGCCGGCGCGCAAAACATGCGGAAATTATCTTTTGTGAATGGGTTTTCAGGTGGAAAATCAGCGTTAAAGGAAAGGGCGAAGGAAAACCGTTCCGATGCATTATCATGCGCGCCGATGCCGTCGAATCCGTTGAGGTCGACAAAAAAGAATTTTTCAGGATACGCGAAATATTCCAGCACGAGGGAATAGCCCCGGAAGGAACGGGAGTCTTGCGGGAGCAGCGATTCGCCGGACGAAAGACCGGACGGGGTCACCGCGCCGTCGGGGGCGACTTCAAAGGAATTACCTGCCGCGCCGAAGGAGATTTTGCACGACTGCACCCGGGTGGTGAGGTATTCGTGGAGCATCAGCGCCGTCGGCAGTTCGGCATGCAGATAGAGGCGCAGCGGGCCGAGCGAGAGATTTTTCCATTTGACGCCCGGGCCGAGCCTGAAATGGAAGACAAGGGACGCTTTTCCTTTTGTGTCAACAGACTTTTCAATTGAATCGAGCGTTACGGGGGCGAGCCGCACGTCGGCGGTCGTGGTGAACCGGCATATCGCGTGTTCGGGACCGACCGGATTTGACAGGAGCTCCGATCCGCGCGGCAGCACGCGGGCCTCCTGCAAAAGGCCGGCTCTCGGCGCGAACTGGACAATGGCCACGGCGGGGATTTCCTTGAGGAAATTCGGCCACATGAGGTTGATAAGGCTTTCGGTGAGTTCCGGAAAAGAATCGTCGATTTTTTCCCTGATCCGCGCGGCCAGAAACGCGAAGCCTTCGAAAAGCCGTTCGACGTAAGGGTCGCGGTCGCCGACCGCGTCGATATTAAGGAACCGGGCCCGGTCGGGATAGGCCTTCGCGAATTCCTTGCCCGATTCATATAAATAGCGCAGTTCTTCTTCGTAATATTTTTCAATCATGGATCACTCCGGTTTTTTCCACGGCGCGATTGAGGAATTTCCCATGCTGGTGAAGGTGGTCTGGAACCTTGCAAGGCCTCCCTCGCGCAATTCCGCGGAAAGGATAAAAACGAGCTTGAAATCATTGGCATCCGAATCGCGGGGGACCACCTTGATTTTATGCAGCCGGGGCTCGTATTGCTCGACCGTACGTTTAATCGCTTTTTGGAGCTCCTCGATCCCGTGGGGCATTTTCCGGTAAATTTCGGAAATGTCGGGAAGACCGTAGTCCTTAAGGTGAGGAAGACTCCCTTCACGTGTATTGAAAAGCCGGTTCAAATGGTCCATGATTGAAATCAGGCGCCGGTTCTTCACGGCGATGCCGTCGACCGGCGCCTGGTCCAGAAAATGCCCGGTTATGCTTTCGAAAAGTCCCTGGTTCATACTATCAAAATATAATTATCTCCGCGAAAAACGTAGATATTTCGGAAGGGCACATTTACAAAAATCCTATTCGACAGTTAAAATCAGGGAAATCTTGTCCTGATCGTGCAAATCCCGGGTTAGTCTTTTAGCATTTCGTGTAATAAAGTCCGGAGTGATTTTTGCACTAAATCAAGGCCCGTGCCGGTTTCTTCCCTGTTGATTTCCTTGAAATATATGCTTTTATTTTCGGTAACGTTAATAATAGAGCATTTATAGGCGAGTTTCCGGTGGATGCCCCTTCCGTAAGAAGGGTGATGCGTGCTGTCGGCCGGCTCTGTCGTCCCGACTAATTGGGTATGCGCAAGTCGGACGTCGTACATAATGCAGGCATAGTTTATTTTAGCCGCCAGCAATTTGTCCCTGATCTGCCGTGGAATACTGTCTATGGGAGTGCGGACGAAAGAAAGGGCATTATGGAACATTAATGAAATACTGTCACTTAATTCAATCCAGGCAAGCTTTTTGTCCCCAATGACATATTTCAAATCCCTTAAGAAAGCTTCCTCCGTGCGCTTTGTATCGACACTGTGGTAATTCTGGCCGGTGTACCGGTTATCATAAAAGATAGTGCTTTCGGTCACAATCGGAGAGCAGTAGCCGAACGTCCCGGCGGCGATGGATGAATAGTGAAATGATGGCGCTCCGCTTCCGAGCGCGCGTGTGGATTGACAATTAAAGAACACCGCCGACGCGAATGCCGTCAGCGCCGTTAAAAAGATCTTAAAAACCGTTGTATTCAATGTGCTCGAAAAGTCCTACCGGCGGTCCTGTTTATCAATGGACCTCATAAGCATCAAATGCTTGATCTTGCCGATCAATTGAATGATCAAAACAACCGTAATGATGATAATCAAGCCAATGAGACCGATAACGATGGGCAAATTATTTTTTGACACTTTTGGCGCGGCTGGTTTTAGACCGTTTTTGTCCGCTTCCTGGATTGGGGCCATGGTTTTCCGGGAGGTGTCTTTCCGCGGCGCCAAGGAAGCGCTCTCGGCGCCCTGGGAAACCGGCACGGCGGTGACCCCAGTTTTCTGGTGCCTGACCGATATTTTTTCAGCGCCTGGGACCACGAGGGTGTCTTCCACAAAAATCCTCTGGTTTTCCCACAAGTGCGTATATAAGGTAATATCGTTAAGACGGATATAAAACGGTTCTTTCATTGGTTCGGCGATTTTTTGAAAACAGTCCCAAAGGTCAATTTTTGCGACTACAACGCCTTCAAATTTTTTATGGCCTTTCGGGGCCTTGTGAAGAATGGGAACGCTCCAGAATAAATAGTAGCGGCCATTGTCTTCCCTCATAAGCCCGTCATATTCTTTTAGCGATTTGCTGACCTGAAGATACCATGCTTGTTTGGCGACGTCTTTCCTTGCGTGCACCGGTTTTTCGCCCCTGACCACTTCGCTGAGCACCTTGCCTTTGGATGTGGTCATCACAAGCGAAAACAGCGGTTGATGTTTTTTTAAAGTCTTGATAAAATAAGCGTCAATGCGCTTCACATGGTTACTCTTAACGCCCGCTGACCCCGAACAGGCCAGAAAATCGTCCTTTAAAACGGAGAAATAGCTCTCGATGGAAGTTGTCAAGGAATCGGGCGACGCACAAACGGGCATGGAACCGATCGTAAACAATATCAAAAGACTCTGTAAAATCGCGGAGGTATCACAAAGAAATCTTTTTCCCGTTTTCTGCATGGGCCGCCCCTTTCGAGTTTAAATTCCTCGTCCGTAGTTAACTATATATAGGGGCGTTTGATTTCGTCAACAAAAAAATGTTATCGAAGAGAATTAACTTCCGGCCGCCCCCGGAGTTCCGCACTGGGAGGTGACCGGCAGGGAATACGCGGAATTGACCTGGTTAATCGGCGTTTTTGCGGCTATCCAGTTCGAACCATAATTATTATAGGCAGGGTCTGAAACCAGGGAATCCAGAACAATCGACCTTTTTGCGGTTCCGACATTCGGCCATCCCTGGTCGTTGCTTCCACCTTCAAAGGCCACCCAGTCCATGGCCGTTGAGTCCTTGGCCCGGACGGTTATCCAGTTGCCGGTAGAGGACAGATCTAATGCGCTTGCGACCGGATGGACCGCATTCACCCAGGGAAGGCTCTTTCTGCCGAACACGAAAAACCCCTTCGATTTAATCGCGATATTCGCGAAAAAACGGTACGTACCGTCGATATCGAGTATGAGCGTGTCGAAGGTGGAATCCTTGTTGAGCGGATTGTAAACCTCGATATATTCCGAA
The DNA here is from genome assembly GCA_049684795.1 of Chitinivibrionales bacterium. GTDB lineage: Bacteria > Fibrobacterota > Chitinivibrionia > Chitinivibrionales > FEN-1185 > JBAVGL01. The sequence goes on from JBAVGL010000021.1 coordinate 6,598, forward strand.
TCGTTTGCCGCGTACATGATTTCGGAGATAACGAGCGGCCCCCTTTCGATTTCAAACGGCTTTTTTGCGCCCATGGAGGCGGAAACCACGGTCGCCGCGGGCGTGGCCGCAATGACGCCGATCGCCATGCCGGTGGTCACTTTCGTGACCTGGGCCGAGTAAGTAGCATTTTGACAAGCATAAAAAACAAGGGACATCGAGCACCGGTACAGGGTGTCGCCGGTGGCGGAAATGCCCGCGATGAAAAGCTTCCCGGCCGCGCTGTCGGGCACGTTATCAATGGTCAAATAGGTTTTTGAGCTCCGCTTTTCAGAAACGCTCAGTGTTTCAGAAGTACCAAATACAAAAGAGGCGCACACGAGGTCGACGGTGGTGGGAATGTCGGTGATGTCTATGTAGATTGATCCGCGTTTAGGGGTGAGAGAAAACACCACTGAAGCAACTTCACCCGCCGTGATATCGACATTTTTGCTGGAACTTGAGTGAATGACAAGATTGTTGACGTTTTTCGTCCAGACTTCAATCAATCGTGCTTTTCCCGCCGGAACATCGGACATGGTGCAGTTAATCAAGGAATCGCCCGCGCTGAATTTAAACGTTTTCAGAATGGTGTCCATGTCGGCGGACGAAATACGGACGACAAGACTGTCCCAGGTGGTGGCCTCGGTTTTACTCAATTTTGCAAGACCGCTTGTCTGTTTTACGATCTGCGCCCACACCTGGATTTCGGCAACGCCTTTACCGGACAAATTTGTCGGGGCCTTTCCGCACTGCGCGACGACAAGCGCCATTGTCAAAAGAACAACCATGTTTTTCATATGAACTCCTTTCAAATAAATTCTTTATTTTAAGACCTGTAAAATTATAAAACAAGCCGACACTGAATCAAATGACATTTTTTTCACTTTTTAAAATCCCTCGTTTTGCCCGCCGATGGCGGAAGACGGGAGGTTTTGTTGTTCTTTATATGTAAAGCAGAAAGCGTGAGGTTATTATTGTTTTGGCTTTTATTTGTGTCATTACCGATTCTTTATTTTATTAATATCAATAGGTTACCAAGGTGTTTCCTTGCAGAAAGCGGTATTTTTTTATTTGATTGAAAAGCCTTCATTTTATGGTTATTTTTTAATAAATGCCGATTTTTAAGCGTAAATGGAAGCATATATGATTAAACGGGGAATTAAGATGGTGGCGCGGTGCTTGGGATATGAGATAAATAAAATTATTCCTCATGCAGCCCCGCAGAACGAAGCAAAATCCGCTTGCGTAGCATTCCCTGCTTCGCTGGAACCTATTTGGCCGCTTCCCCGAAAAGCGAATGGATTTACGGACAGTGAAATACGCCATGAGTTTTCTCGGCATTTACTTTGGCATTATCCTTATGCTTTTGAAGGAGGCCTTTCTTTTCCGATCAGCCATTCTAGGCCTGATGCGCTTATCAATGACCCACGACGGCATTTCCAGCGCTTTCGCCATTTTATGCCATATGTTCTTTCATCCCAGGGTGGATCTTTAAAGGGGAAACGAATTCTGGATATCGCCTGTAACTCGGGATTTTGGTCCATTCAGTGCGCGCTTCTGGGAGCGGAGGTTGTCGGCTTTGATGCCCGCATTGACATGATTGCACAGGCCGATTTGATCAAATCAATTATCGGGTTAACCAACGTAACTTTTAAAACTCTTAGTATCAGCGAAATGAATCAGCGGATTTTGGGCGGGACGTTTGACGTGGTGTTAAATTCGGGCCTTCTTTTCCATTTACCCGATCCGCTTGAAGCATTGCGACGGACAAAGGAGATGTCGCATGACACGATTCTTCTTGATACCGCGGTATTCAAGTCCGACAACCCAATCATTTATTTGCGATGGGAAGAACCGTGTGATATCTGGGCCGCGAATTGCTCGGGTATCGTAGCTTTTCCCAGCCGAAGCGGAATTGATATAATGCTGCGGCATCTCCGAATGTCAAACTGGCTTGAAATTCCAAATCGTACGAAGGATCTTCCGCAAGACTATCTTGACCATAAACGCGTTTCATGGCTGATTAGTGTCTGTAGCTGAATTATCTACGCTGCCCGCGTAGATAATTCCTGCGTACAGACACTTATCCACCGTGTGGGTTAGCGTGTAAAGGATTTTTCGGAAATAACCGCCTTGCAGAAAGCCGGTTGCCCATGGTTCACGATCAAAAGGGTCTCATTGGCGGCATTGATACCAGATCAAAGGCGGTGATTTATCCGGCGAGGACTGTTTCCGGCTACGGCCATATTTATTCCCTGGGCATCGCCGGAATTCCAGTAACGGCCATCGCACGCATGGACTGCGAGAATTTTCGCTCACGATATGTGTGTGAAAAGTACATCGTCGCCGATCCGCATGATGGTCCCCCAAAATTCATTGATTGGCTTATTCAATTTGGTTGTCGCCAGGAAACCAAACCTGTGTTGTTTATGCTGGAAGATCCCTATGCCTTTATTATTTCGATTTATCATGAACAATTGCGGCCATTCTTCCATTATTCGTTCATTCCGCTTGAAACTATCGACGTTTTTTTTAACAAACATGCCATGTACCTCAAGGCGGCGGAGGCAGGCTTAAGAGTCCCGAATACCATTTATT
>JBAVGL010000022.1:0-8281 GCA_049684795.1 Chitinivibrionales bacterium
GGCCGATATCGCGGGCGAGCTTATTACGCGCATTCAGGGAACGGGCCCCCTGTCGCCGGCCGAGGCCGACAAACGGTTTCTTGACGAATTAAATTCATCGTTCGCCGTTTCGGGCCCGCTTAAAACAAAAGACAGTTCGCCGCTCGTGTGCGTATTCGTGGGGCCGACCGGCGCGGGAAAAACGACCACGCTCGCCAAATTGGCCGCGCATTACAAATTAAACAAGAATAAATCGATCTCGGTGATTACCGCCGACACGTATCGCATCGCGGCTATCGAGCAGATCCGAACTTTCACCGATATCATGAATATCCAGCTTCAGGTCGTGTTTTCGCCGGAGGAAGTGGAAGAGGCGCTCGCTGCCTGCGCCAACGACGATATCGTATTCGTCGACACGGCGGGGCGCAGCCGGAAAAACGCCGACCACATGCGCGACCTGAAAGCGTTTCTGGAAGTCCTGCGCCCCGACGAAACGCACCTGGTGCTCAGCGCCACCACCAAGGATTCTGATTGCGCGGGCTTGGTCGAGCAGTATCGTCCCTACGGCGTCAATCGCGTCCTTTTTACCAAGCTTGACGAAACAGGAAAGCTCGGCAACATTTTCAATACCGTCGTCCGGTCGAAAATGCCGGTATCCTATTTTACTTTCGGTCAAGGCGTCCCCGATGATATCGAACTCGCGCAACCCGCGCGGTTCGTACAGCGGATGTGGAAAGAAGCCATGGAATGAACGACCAGGCAAAAGCTCTCCGACACTCGTTCGGCGGCGCAAGCGTTACGATGGGGGACGCTGGACAGGACCGGCGTACGGCGGCGGCGGCGCGCGCGTGCAGGAGCATTGCCGTTACCAGCGGCAAAGGGGGAGTAGGCAAGTCTCATATCAGCCTGTCGCTTGCAATTGCGTTGTCTTCGCTCAACAAAAAAGTGTGCATCGTGGACGCCGATCTCGGCCTGGCGAATATCCACCTGCTTCTGGGGATCGTGCCCAAACGGAATTTGTCTCACCTTATCGATGAAGAATGCATGCTGCCGGAGATCATTACCAGCGGGCCGGCCGGCGTGCATATTATTCCGGGCGCCTCCGGCCTCGAAAAGCTTGCCGACCTTGATCCGCTGAGGATGGGCATACTCCAGCGAAAGCTCGGCGAACTGGAAAAACAGTACGATTATATGATCATCGATACCGGGGCGGGGATCGGCAAAATCACCGTTGAATTCGCTTCGAAAGCCGACATGGCAGTGGTAGTGCTCACTCCTGAACCGACGTCTTTTGCCGACGCGTACGCCATGGTCAAAGTTCTTTACGATAAGAAAATCACGCGCCTGACCGCGCTCCTGAACATGGTTTCCAACGATGCTGAAGGAAAGGAAACATTTGACAAACTCAATACACTGGTTGTAAAATTTCTAAAGAGACCCGTAGACCTTATCGGCATGTTACCCTTTGACAAACAGGTTTCCGTACTTGCAAAAAAACAGAAAATGATGCTGATGGAAAATCCCCGGTCCCTTTTTTCCGGGAGGATGTCGGCCGTTGCGCGCGCATTGGGCGGAGTGCAGGCTTCGCGTCGCGAAGGTTTTTTCGCGAGGTTGTTTAAGCTATGATAATCTGGATCAAACGCTGCGCCCGGATACTGGCCATAAGCTCGTTCTTTATCGCCTTTTTTCTGGGCGTCGACCCGTCCGATCCTTTTAACGGGACGATGCTGCTCACGGCGTTCTTAAAGGGCTGCCTGGGCGCATTGCTGTTCTGGGCCTTTGGTTTTGTTTGTGCCGACATCGTGATAAAAGGGATGGTGGCCGGCGTGCATACCGATAAAAACGACACTTGTGAAGGCGGGGTTCTGCAAAGGCTGTACGATGTCCAATCGAGCCTGACCCCGGAAGCGGAAAAGGCCGTTCAGGGCCGCGACAGCGGCCCGGCCAAGGTTAAGAAGAAAAAGGCGAATAAAGAAACACCGTAACACCGGTAAGGGATGGCGATTATGTCAAGTATCGACAACGTCTGGAAAGAGTACAAAGAAACGCAATCCAAGGTCGCAAAAGACAAACTTTTGCTTGAATACGCCAATCTGGTGAAATACATCGCCCAGCGCATTGCGGTTAACCTTCCTTCGTCGGTCGAACGCGACGACCTCATCAGCGCCGGCATCCTGGGGCTGGTCAAGGCGGTCGAGACCTTTGAGCCGGAGCGCGGTTTCAAGTTCGAAACCTACGCGGGACATAAAATCCGAGGTGCGATACTTGACGAGCTGCGGGCAATGGATTGGGTGCCTCGGTCGGTGCGCCAGAAGGCGAGGGAGCTGCAACGCGTCTTTGCAAAACTGGAAAACGAACTCGGGCGCATGCCGTACGACGACGAAGTGTGCAAGTCGCTCAACATCACCATGAAAGAATACGAGGACATTCTCACGGAAGTCACTCCCACCACCATTATTTCCCTTGAAGAGGCAATGCCCGACCGCGAGACCGACTCCAAGGAGATCCGCATTATCGACACGATTGAAGACCCCGGGAGCAACAATCCTCTGAAGGAGCTTGGGTTTACCGAGGTAAAAAATATCCTTAAAGAAGCCATCGGCAATCTTCCGGAAAAAGAAAAACTGGTCATTGCCTTGTACCATTATGAGGAGCTAACGCTCAAGGAAATAGGAGTGGTCTTGAATATTTCGGAATCGCGCGTAAGCCAGATACATTCCAAGGTCATTCTGAAGCTCCGGTCGAAATTAATGCAGAAGATCAATGCCTGATCTTTATGAGGAACTAAAGGTTCGTTGTTATGGACGGAGTAAATTTCCAGGCCTCGGTCAATAACCTGACCCAGATGGACCGGCACCAGCAGGATGCGGTGCGCACGCCGGTGATCAACCAGGAACAGAATTCCCAGATAGCGCGCGATGAAGCGGCGCTGAAGGCCATAAGGCCCGAGGAGCCCGATGAAGCAGAGGGCAAAAAGGTCGATCCTAAACAGCGTAAAAAGGACAACGAAACGAGAAAAGACCGGAAAAAGAAAGGGCGGACGAACCAGGATGGGCCGCCGGGCAAATCCACCGACAGCGGTTTTTTTCTTGATGTAAACGCATGAACAGGATTTTTTATGGTTAAAGCAAATTTGGCGGTGCAGAAAATAAAGCGCATCACCGAAAGCATCATTAGCCTGCCCACGCTTCCGACCGTCGTCTCTAAAATGATTGAGCTGGTTGACAATCCCAAGACATCGGCCGCCTCGCTCGCGCGCCTGATCTCGGCCGACCAGGCGCTCACCGCGCGTATTCTCAAACTGGCCAACTCGGCGTACTACGGGTTTCCCCGCGAGATATCAACGGTCAATATGGCTATCGTGGTGATCGGGTTTAATACAGTCAAGGAAATGGGACTGTCGCTTTCGGTGTTCGAGGTTTTCAAGGACGGCGGGCATGACAAATCGTTCGATACGGCGCAGTTCTGGCAGCACTCGATCGGCTGCGGCTCGGCGGCAAGATTGATCGCCCGCCGGTTCAGATACCAGTTCATAGGTGAGGCTTTTGTCGCGGGTCTGCTTCACGATATAGGCAAGGTGATCCTCAACCAGTACATGCACGACGAGTTCACGGCCATTTTAACCGCCGTCGCGGAAAACGGGGCCGAACTTGATGATGCGGAAAACGCAACGGTGGGTACCACGCATTCGCGGATAGGAGGGTGGCTCGCGGAAAAATGGAACCTTCCGCGCATCATCGTCGACAGCATTAACCACCACCATGATCCGTGGGAAGCCAAGGTCGACGCGGTGCTTGTCGCGATCGTCAGCGTCGCAAACTACCTGTGCCATATCAGCAACATCGGCAATTCGGGTCGGAAAGCGCCCATCAAACCCGACGAACGCACCTGGGACATCTTCCGCAAGGCCTCGCTGCCCTTCGATGAGCCCGACCTAATGGAACTTCAGACCGAATTCCTGTTGGAATTTGACAAGACTGAATCAATGATGTCGTTTATGCATGAGGATTAGTGTCTGTAGCTGACTTATCTACGTTTTTTGCGTAGATAAGTCCTGCGTACAGACACTTATCTGCCTTTAGGCAGGTTAGAAAAGCCCATCCGTTCTTCGGAATACACGGTATTTCCGATTGAAAACGCCACGTCCATTCCAGCGCACTCGTCAAGTTTCCTTAAATACAACCCGAGCTTTTCCCGCGAAATATTGCCCCTTCCCCACGAACAGGGAAGTTCCGGATGCAGGGCGATGAGAAGGCCCTCTAGTTGACAGCCGTAAAAAGTAAACGGCGAAGCCAGCCCCACGTCGAACCCGACGTCGAGGGGAAACGGGATGGAGGCGATCCCGCCGTGGTAAATGAAAACGTCTTCGGCAATCGCACCGTGCGCCTTGACATTAAGCGGGGCCGAGGCGTCGCACACGACCGCACCCGGCTTGAAATCGTCCGCCGAGAAAAGATACGTATATGCGCTGGTGGCAAAAATGCAAATAGCAGCATTGTCGACGGCTTCGCGGTTGTTGTCGGAAAGCACGATGTCGCAGGTCGCATATGACCTATGGCGCCCCACCGTTTCCTTGAGCGTCGGGACGCTGCGCGCCGTAGCATACAGGCGCTTCACGCGGGTGCAAAAATAACCGAGGCACGCGCTTCCGATGTCGCCCGACGCCCCGATGATCGCGACCGAGGAACCGGCAAGGTCAATCCCGAATTTTCGCGCCAAGGTTTCTATTGACTTCACAATAATGGCGGCGGTCAGGGAATTGCCCGACGTTATTTTGATGTTGTGTTTTTGGGCGAAGTCCGCTTCATGCCCCTGAAGGACAATCGAGGTAAACCCTCCGAGAGCCGCGACGGTACAGCCTTCCGAAGCGGCCAGGGCCAGAGCCTTGTCGATTTTTTCAATGACCCGTTTGACCTTGATGTCGCGCATTTCCGGCAGGAATGGGACCATGTACAGCGTAGCGTCGACGCTTTTTGTTCCCTTGAATCGCAGGTCAAAAAATTCCTTCGCCTTGTACGAAGGCATCCATTCGAAGAGTTTGATGAGGAGTTCGTCGCGGTACGATTTATCGGGCTTTAAGAAGCGGACGTACGACCTGAAAAGATTAAGGTCGACCGGATGCGCGATAAATGCGCATTTCTGGCGCGGGGGGCTGTCCATTATTATTGATAGACGACCTCAGAAAGCCTCAAGTCTTCTTCCGTTGACAGGTGGCCATTTTCGTCCGGCCCCGCGATTTTATAGCCCCGAGAAACCATGTTGTGGGTCATGAGAAAGTGCAATGCCCGCTCCATTTGCACTTCAGAAAGCATTTGACGGAAAATTGCCCTCGCGCTGGTGCGATAGGGTTCGCTGAATTGCAGGTCAGCCAGGACCTGGACGCCGTCGATGGTAAGCAGGGCCTCATGCGCGGCAAGCGGACCGCTCAGGGAAAACTTCATCCCGCCCGGTGAAAAGTTGTCGACGTTCGCCTGAAAATCCTCATTATTTATATTCAGGATTGCGCATGCATTGACGGGATAGCGCTCATGCTTCCGGTCCTCGGTCTTTTGCTTTTCGAGGTGGTCCTTGATGGCGATGAGCATGCAATCGATGGTGTTTTTCATTTTTTCCTTGAGGACGTCACCCACCACTTCTTCAATGACCGGAATGCCAAGGCTGTAGTCAACGCAGTAGCGCAGCTTAATTCCTTCGCTGTTGAAATCTTCGACCTTCCAGAAACCCTGTATCGTTTCAAAATCACCGTCGATGGATTCGAACCTTATTTCATAATTTTTCCGGTCGAAACGGTCTATCTGGATCCATCGCAGGGGCGCGTTTTCAACGGTGATGAACCACTCGGATTTTCCAACATCATCCATGCGATCAAGAATAGTCACTTTGTCAACGGAGCCGATAAGTCCGGGGAACCCGGAAAAATCGGATAGCGTCCGCCAGGCAAATTCCTTGCGCACGTTTCCCCTGAGCACCGCTTCCGCTGAAATCCGTTGAATGGCCATGTTATTTTTCCTTCCGGTTTTTTATGGTAAAATGAAACGTTGTCTGGGGAACATCGCTGTTTCCCTCAACCCATATCGCGCCGCCCAGAGTCTTTACCGCCATTTTCGAAAATGTCAATCCCAATCCGAAATTCTGGACGCCCGTTGCTTTGCGCGCAAGGTGCACGCTGGCGAATTTATCGAATATCACTTCCCGCATGTCTTCCTCGACGAAAGACCCCGTGTTTGTCACCGATACCTGGAGAAAATCGTCGGGCTTTTCCAGTAATATAATAAAAATTTTCCCGTCATGGGGCGTATATCTGACCGCGTTACTGATAATATTGAGGAACACTCGTGAGAACAGTTCCTTATCGGTGGCTATAAGGTCCTGGCGAGGATACTCTATGGCGAGCACACGGCCGGATTGGTTGATTTCATTTTCAAATAATCTAAGAATGGCGCCGATTTCGGCGGCAAGCGAAAACGTTTCATTTTTCAGGGATATTACACCGTTTTCGAACTTGGAAATCGTCAAAATATTGTTCACCATGTTCTTGATCTGGGTAACTCCTTTTTCGGCGGTCGTGAAGATGTCCTTTTGCTTTTCATTGAAACCGTTCCAGGCGGAAGTCCTGAGGAATTCCAGGGCGCCGAGAATGTACTGGATGGGATTGTTGAGGTCATGGACCAAAATGCCCATGTAAAGATCGTTGAGCTGCGCGAGCTTTTTTCTTTCCAGGGCGCCGGGGATTTTCTTCAGGAACTTTTTTTCCCTGAAAGGCTTGGTCATGTAATCAAAAGCGCCATTTTTAATGCACTCAACACCCGTTTCAAGTGAGTTCTGGGACGTGAACATGATGACCTGGACGTATTTAAATTTTTCTTTGATTACCGGCAGAAGCTCTTCGCCGCTCAGCCCAGCGCCCAGGTCGATATCGAGAAGAACGATATCGGTCTGGGGATTTTTTTGAAGGTACATCAGCGTTTCATCGGCGCTCACGGCATAGTCCGACGTATGACCGAACAGCTCAAGCATTTCGGAAATGCTCGTGCAGATCGGATATTCATCATCCACTACTAGAATATGGGCCGCTTGCTGCATTAGAGACTCTTTGTCGGAGAAACCGCAAATTCCTAAAATAATTAAAGAACTTTCGCGCTGAAATTAAAATATTTTAAGTATTTATTTTTTACGGAATTTATATTAGCCGACAGCGGGTAAGGAGGATTCGATGGATATTGAAACGTATCAAAAGGGAGATTATTACGTTTTTAAGTTCAAGGAGGACGTCGGCCTAGGTTCCGATTTGTCCGTTTTAAAACCCATGATTGAAGAAAAGATAAGCGTCGGTATCACCAATATCGCGCTTGCTTTTACGAAGGGGTCATACCTGTATACCCGGTCCATCGCCACGCTCGTCGTTTGTTTTGAAATGATAAAAGAGCACAACGGCCAACTGGCCCTGATAAGCCCGAACAAATCCATTCAGGACATTCTGGGCATCATAGATTTTCCCAAAATAATTCGTGTATGCAAAAGCGAAGAAGAATTATTGGACCACCATTCAATGGCAAGAAAATAGGATGCCTCGGACAATCTTTCCGTTGACTCTTGATTTTCGATCTTTGACTTTTTTTCTAAGTATCTATTTTTCCGTTTTTTCCCAATCTTCTCCCAAACCCGCGCTGGCCCTTAAAACAACCCCGTATTTCGAAAAGCCGGTTTCAGGCCTGCTTCCGCTGGGGTTTATCAATAAATTGGACACCTGCAAAATCGACAGTTCGCTTATTGATTCTTTGGGAACCCCGTGGTTTCGAATCAGGCTTCACGATCAGGCCTTGTGGCTTCATGCCGGGGACATGCGCTATGTCACGGACATGCCGCAGGACTTTGTCTCGATGCAGGTCAAAGGTGATGACGACAAAAAGCGCAGATTGCAGATACTTCAAAACAAGCCGGACTGGCCCCACCGCATAAAAATGTCGGTCCGCGACGGCCAGATTTGCCTCGACATGACCGAAGAGCAGCTTGTGGCGGCCTGGGGGGTGCCTTTCCAGAAAGGCGTGACCTACACGCTGGGCATCGGAGACCACGCCACCTGGCTCTACAGGTCGTCGATGGGAAAAATCCTTCTTGTAAATCTCCAGAACGGGCAGGTGATCGGCTGGACGGTGGACAAATAGCCCTCAGCGGCCGGGACAAGGCCATGCTTTGTCACAAGAATGGTATTTTCTGAAAAGAAACTGTTTGGCGCCCAGTGGATTTGCTTGTATTTTTAATCAGCGTTTTTAAAATACACCATCATTAAAAGGACCTTATG
>JBAVGL010000023.1:0-10742 GCA_049684795.1 Chitinivibrionales bacterium
GGTATGGTCCGTAACGGGTTTCCCTCCCAAACGTTCGAATAATTCCTTTGAATTCATGACGGACGTTCCGCGGAACTCGAAATACAAATCATGCTTGTCGTACCACGGCGACGGCATGCCCATTTTAAAGCTCAATCCGAACTCATGGTAATTATAGGTGTCGTAGTTTTCAACCAGCATGCCGTTTTCGATCTTGAAACTTTGATTGTCGTCCATCAATTTCTGGCCCCAATAATTATATCTGAGTTTAAAGTACAATCCTCGCGGAGAAATCAGCATTCTTGAATCGATTGCCGGAGCAAAAAAGGTCAGAAATCCGCCTCCTCTATATCCACGGGCAAGCGTGTAGAAAAAGTCTTGATTATTATTGATCGAGTCGGTCGCGTTCAAGTTGCTCAAATTAAGATACACGTTATACCAGTTGTACCCGGCCAGCAGATGCAGATTAAATCCCGAACCCAGAGGATATGAGGCAACGCCGACCAGGTCTTGAAGGGTTATTTCGTATGCAAGGTTTTGATTTCTATTATTGGAATAATCAAAAAAAGAATCGTTTCCCGCGATCCCGCGCTGTAAATAAGAGCCCGATAGGGTAATAGGAAGGATATTTGTGCTGCCGAAGACGCCGAGGTCATAATTTACGTCCGGATTAATGCCGCCTTTGTCAAAATCTATAAAATTAAGAAGTTTACGCGGTTCCAGAAGAAAATATCCGCCCAGCTCGGTACCCATGTCGACCATTGCGAGCGGGTCCATCAGGTTGACAATGACGCCCGCCTTGAGCGCCCCCTGGCCTTCAAAAACATTGCTGTTCTGCGCCAGGATTTCTTCATTGATGAAGGTAGGCACGATTAAAAATTGCTTGGGGATGCGCGAATAAGGCCGCGGCTGCGTAAATTGAGCGGTAATAGTTCCGGCCGGCAGCGGATCTCTATTGACAAAAAGAGATTCAGGCGCGGACGCTTCCAGGTCCCTCACGGTGTCGATCAGGTAGATGCCGTACCCTCTTTCATCATAATTGGTAAAAACAAGTTTTTTCCCGTCCGCGCTGATATCGGGCGTAAAGGCGCCGCCGGAAACGTTGGTGAGCTTTGAAAGCTTGAGCGAATCCAGCGAATAACGGTAAATGTTGAAGATGCCTGTTTTGTCCGAGGAAAAATAGAGCGTTTTGCCATTTGGGCTGAAGCGAGGGTCGCGATCATCGTGGTCTTTATTGGAAAGCACGGAAAATTCATGCGAGAGCGTATCATAAATCCCGATTTTCCTGTTTTTCGAATCGATATAGCTTATGGCAATTTTCCTGCCGTCGCTTGACCAGTCAAGGCTGTATATGTAATCGATGCGGGTCTGCATCCGGCCGCTGTCGGGATAGACGCAACGAAAATTTTTTCCGCTGGTGTCCACCAGGGCAAGATAAAATCTGTCCCTGACGCGGTGCGCGCACGCGAGAACGTTGCCGGTGGGGGAGAAAACGGCCGTGAAAACGCGTTTTTTCTCGGTCACTTGGCGGTCGGTTTTACGCTTGAACAGGCGGAATTTCCTTTTTTCAGGCGGTAGCGTATCGATAAAAACGTCGAAGGCGCGGTCACCACCGTCCTTGGGGTCGGTCACGGATTTCGGCGATTTTCTGCTTGTGAAGGCAATCAGGCCGGAAGGATTGTGGATCGAGTAGAAGCCATTTACGCCTTTTTCGATCTTGATCCTGTCGTCTTCCTTGACGGTGTCGAGAAGGCTGTAGGAATAGAGGCTTTTGTAACTGAATGAATAGTCCTCGTCGCCGTTTGAAAGAAAAAATATTTTCTTTCCGTTCGGCGAAAATTTAGGCCAGTAATTATCAAAGCCGAGCTTGTTGATTTTTCTGCCATATACCTGCTTGCCGAGTTTCTTGACCTGCGTTTTGTAGGAAAGCTCGAGTGAATCTTTCCATTGGTCGTAGAGCTGCCTGGCTGAAACGCCGAGAACGGCCTTGATAGACGCGTCAAAATTCCAGCGGTATGCCACGGCGTTTTCGCGCAATATGGAAACTATTTTGTTATACCCGTAATGGTTCGCGATATACTTGACCAGTGAGAACCCGTGGTCGTATGTTTTTTCGTAATCGTCCTCTTTTCCGAGCATGACCTGCATGTGGTCCCACGAATTCAATTTGCCCGAAAGCGTGAGCGTGCGGAGGATCATGTCGCGGTGCGAATCCCAGGAATCGGTGCCGTAGCGGGAATCTTCGAACTGGGCGATGCCTTCCGCGAGCCAGGGTGGAACGGTCATGGTGGGAAGCACGTGCAGGGCGTCAACGCGGTTCGGGCTGTTGGGATGGGTAAAATCCCCGAATTGAAACATCGGTATCCACGACGGCGCTTTCATGGCCGACCACAGGGAAACTATATGGCCGAATTCATGACTGCACACGCCCCTGAGCCAGTCATGCGTCCCGCGGAGCGTGAAATCGAGGTCATGGCACCATATCACGATGAAATTAAGGTTCCATTGCGCCAGACCGTTTGTCAATTCCCCGTCGACGACGAGGATTTCGGTTTTCGTGGGAAGGGTGATGCCGTAGCATTCCCGGTAAATATGATACAGTTTTTCGAACTGGTCTCCCGCTTCCTTGGCGACGTCTTCAAGTCCCTCGGTATAATTCAGCCGGAAATGCTTGGTTTCAATGGTATAGGTTTTAAGGCCGTATGCGTTGTATTTAAGTTCCCCCTGGGCATGAACTATCAATGAGAGAAGCATTACGCACAGAAATATTTTCAGGGGAAATAATGATATTCGTGCAATCATGTATTATTTCACCACGGCCATCTTCCAGTATTGCACGCATTTCTTGCCACCGACTTCTGCTTCAAACCTGCACCGGTAAACGCCGGAGCCAAGCTTTGCCAGTGAAACCTGGGTCAATTGATTATCGCCCGGATAGCTCCCCGTTAAATTTGATTGCGAAAAAACGTGAAAGCCCGTGTAGGTAAAAATATCGAGCCTGACATTTTGGGCAGGGGCCGAAAAATTCCATTTAAAGTTTACGAACTGGCTGCCGTTTGTCGGGTTGGGCCAACTGAAAAATTCCGTTATTGAAGGATTTTGATTAATGGGTTTTCCGGACAATCCCGCAAGGTAGGCAAAAGGCCTGCCGCCGTTATACCCGGTCTGTTTCCAGATGAGCGAGTTGCCGACCATGGTGCCGGGCAATTTCCAGCGGTAAACCCACCCGTTGGCGCCGATCGCGAACAAGGAAATGAGAGAATCCCCGATAGTGCTGTCAATCAGGGGAGACGCGCCTTGAGGTGATCCTATTGTCAATGGCCATTGCGAATAAAGCTGGTTATTGTTATTGGGAAAAGTAATCAAGGGCCGTTTACCCGTTGGATCGACCGCGTCGACAAGGCCGCCGGGCAGCGTAAACGGAAGAATGAGTGAATCGCCCAGGACCATCGCTGAATCGATATAGGTCGCGGTCAGCCCCGTGAGGCTGTCGGTGTCGCCGTTGCTCGCGATAAAAAATATTTTTCCGGAGACTTTGTTGACCTTGATGATCGTGTCGATCTCAAACGTTTCATTTTCGCCGGTGGGCGACTGATACACAACCAGCGGGCCGTTGTTTCCCTGCGGGGCCGAAACTATCGCGGGGGAACACGCGACGTTGCCGCGGTAAAACCTGTTGTCAAGATATGAAGGCCAACCGTTTACCAGAACCCCTTTGTAGTTGAGCGCGGCGATAAGGTTGCTGCCTCCAACGATGATTTCAAGGCAGCCGTCGCCGTTGATATCGGCGAGCGCGGGCGGGGCCGTATTGATGGGGCGGGCGCTCCGGTTGGTGGACGTGTCTCCCGCGGTCGCCCAATCGATGGGCGGATGTTCCCACCCGGGGGCAAGTTTAAAACCGTGAATGTCGCGGGTATAAACCCACAGACCTTTTCTACTGTCGCACACGACGATTTCATTGGTGTCATTATGTAAATTACCGGTCACCAATGTAAAAGGCGGGATTCCGCCCTGGACCTTTATGGAAAAGAGAATGGTATCGGGCGAAAAGCTTCCGAACGAAAGCGAACTATCGTTCTGGATGCAGACAAATTTCCCCGGTTCATTGGCCAGCGCGGCAATTGCGCAAACGGGTGAACGCGTGGGAAGCATATCGATGTGGGCGCCTGAGAGATAATTTATGGTATCGGCGGCGAAAACCAGGCCGTTTGCGCAGCCGACTGCCCAGAAGTTTCCCGACAATTTGCAAACATAGGTTGTGGGGGCGGACGGCAAAGGGACTACATCTTTTGAAAGTGAATTATTTGAAATTGACTTGATGACATAAACCGACGTGTCGGTTTTTGGGTTATTTATCGGTACGAAAATATTATTATTTAAAACCGTGGGAAAAATGAAGGCCCCCGGCAGGGAAAAATAACGGACTGTCTCGGAATCCAGCGATTTCATGGGAATGATCGAGGGCGCATTTTTCAATGAGTCATAACGGACGGTACTCAAATATTTTACCGTTGATTGGGTATCACCGACTGAATCCGGGCCAAGGGAATTGACCGGCCAGACATAAAGCCTTCCCTTTTTTGACAGGGTTACAAGATCGGTGGCATTGTTCTGTTTGAACAGCACGGGGTCAAAAAACTTTTCTCCGGGGTCAACAACCATGTGCTTGGGCCATCCGGGAACGAGAAAATCAAATCTCGCTTTAATAATAAAAAAAGTGTCGGAGTAGTCATTTACCACATAGGTTTGGTTATGGGTGATGCTGTTTTGTTCAATTTTAGAGTAATCCGTCGGATCAATATGGATGGTTAAATAGGTTTGTCCGCCGTCATTGGCATGAGTGGAAGGTTTTGAAAACGGTCCGAGGCTGTCAATAAAAACAGTTGAATCAGGTATGAGGGACTTATGGGGGAAAACATCTTCCGCGCCGCCCGCGTCAAAGGCAATCTGGTAAAAAACGTCTTCGAACGCAACCCCGATGTCGTTGATTCCGTCGGCCTCGACCATGGAAATGGCCCGATAGGCTGAATCGTCGTTGAGCGCGTCATAGTTCAGCCTGTTTTTTACGATGTTTTCGTCAACATGCCATACAACTACGCCGGAAGCGGGCAATGAGGCGTCGAAGTTACGGATCCTGAGGATGCAGTTGCGGGCGTCATTGCTGGTTAAGGTAACGTTGCTGTCGAGATTCAGGGTAGGGTCGATAGTTCTCCCCATGGTGGTGGTATCGTAATTGAAAATTGAAGAGTCGCGCGACAGATTGCGCTGCCTGTTTTCGAGCAGAAAATATTCATGGTCATTTACAGGGACCAGGGCGATGGTAGTATCGCCTGGCTTGCCTTCGCTTACCGCTTTCAATCGTAAAGAATCCAGCATGCCCATTGTCATGACAACGGGAGTTTCCCAGCCCATGAAGGCGCGCACCCAGGCGGAAGGCCACGGCGGAATAAAACCCTGGCTCGGAGACGCCGAATAGCCGTAAAAATCCATGATGCAAAAAGCGCCGACCGCCGTTGTTCCGCTCGACGTCGAGAACAGGTCGGGAATGCCGAGCTGCCGGGCGATTTGGTTGACAAGAATGCCATGAATTCCCCAGTTGAGGCTGTCCTGATTGGATGTTTCGGAAACCATCATGACTTCGTTTATGGTATCAATTTCACCGCCTGTCCCATTCACAAGGATGCCAGCGGTTTTTATGCCTAAAGAATCTTTGTAATAACTAAAATAATCGGGCGTGATGAATGCATCGATCATATCGGAAGGTGAATTCGCGGCGGCCGCTCCCTGATATCCGCCATCAGTTAAATATGAAGAACCGGCATGCATAATCAGAAATATGCAGCGTAGGCCGGACGAATCCTCAATAAAACCGCTTCCATTATCATAATGGAGAGAAGCAAAAGGAGAAACCTGGCCGGAAGTGTCCCGATCTGCAGCTTTAATCGCATCTTTGATGAACCTTATCAGCTTGACATTAATTCTTTCGTTATATTGCGCATAGGTTTCATCCTTTTTTTTACTGCCGGGCCCGTAGGCTGTCATGGGATACGGGACATTGTATGAGGCAAACCCGGAAGAACCACTGGGGGGATAAATGGAATAAATAATATTTAACTGGCCGTGTGAAACCGTTTGAAAGTAGTATTTAGCGTATTCGAGCTGGTCGGCTACATAGGCTGAATCATGTGGAAGATCGTCGTATTTGTAGACATTGTCATCATAATATCTAATTTCCGGAAGATCAAAGCCTTTTGTACCGAACAAACCTGTGCCGGTGGTCGTAGGCGTGGAATCGGCGACGAATTCAATTCTTATGGCTATAAGGTGTATGGTTGTGGGTGTTGTTGATTGGCGTTTAAATAAAACCGAACCATTGTGGCTGGCGGCCGTTTCCACGATGTGCTTTTTTGAAAAACCTCCGTAAAGCAGCCTGGAGGCCACGCTGGTTTTTTGCGCGGAATGCATGGTTTTATTTTTTGCGCTGACGGAAATAAAAAAACAGAGCAGGACCAGACATGAAAGGGCTTTTATTTTGGAAGAAAAAATTGTCATGAGGCTAAAACTATTTCTGAAGGTGATCCTGTTTTCATCCCGTAAATCATGGTCAAAATTTCATGAGCAGCGACAACCGCTGTTGCCCGTCCCTGGATCCGTTACTGCCTTGCGCGACGATGCCTTTCATAAAGCCTTCGGGCGAATATATGAAAGACCAGTCGACGTTCATGTTTCCGTATTTTAATCCCAGCCCCAAGTCGAGTTCGAACCGCTGCCCGATATAATCGAAGAGATGGCCCACGCGAATGGCGAGGAAATTGGCATACCAATATTCCAACCCCGCGTTGAGGTTCACTTCCTCAAGCTGGTTTATAAAACGTGACTTCGTGGAGTCTTGAAGCTGCGTTGTATCATGAATAAGGTCGGTATAAATGGCCGTATAGAAAGGGTCCGGCTGTTTGTCGGGATAACTTTTGACCACCTCCCTGTTAAGGTCCAAAAGGAAGGTCAGGTTGTGGATAGGAGTTTGGACCAAATGGTAAGCGGTCCCTAGCTTAAGGGTAAATGGTATCGGGTCCTGTTCCTGCTGGGATATATAAAAAATATTGGGGCCCATGTTCTGTAAATTAAAACCAAGGTCCAGGTTTTTAACGAGAAAATTGCGTTTTAAAAGGGCCGCGTCGATCGCAAAAGTCTGGCCGACGCCCTCATTGCCGGGTCCATAACCGGGCGCCAGCGCGCTATAGACATACTTGATATTTACGCCGATTGAAAAATCCTGCATAAGGGATATGCCGTACGATAAACCAAAAACGCCTTCCCACGATCTGGCCCTTCCAATCTCCAAGCCAAGATCATTTGTCCAGGTATTTATGCCGAAGTTTATGTAATTTACCGTTAATCCAAGGGTGCCCCAGTCTTCGGTCGGCCAAACCATGGTCATGTACACGTGCCATAAATCAGGGATTTTGAAAGCGGGGAGCAACTGCTCGTAAAAGGTGAGGACTTGCTTTTCGGCAAAGGCGTACTCGTTGACCGCTTCCGTGGTGGCGATCCAGACGTCATTTCCATGGACCGTTATGCCGTGGACATCATTGCCGACCAGTGCATTCTTCGAATGGAATGTTTTCCATTCCGGCACCGATTCGAAGTTTTTACCGTTCTTATCGATTTTCGTGGTCCCCGCCTTATAACTTATGGCGCCTTTATCGGTTCCGATCCAGATGGCGTTTTCATTGCTTTCAACAATTGAAGACACGGTGCTTTGAGGAAATCTATATCGCTTCCACGATTTTTCATCATAGATGCTCACGCCATTTAGGCCGCCGATCCAGAGCTTGTTTTTCGAATCGAACAACAGCGCCGTAACGCAATTGTTTAAAAGACCGCTGCTTGAGTCATAGGAAATCCAGGTAGAATCTTTTTTTATAAATAACCCATGGGCGGTTCCCATGAAGATTTCGCCCGGTCTGCCGAAGGCCAGCGCGGTGATGGGTTGCGGTGTTGACGTAAGCGGGTTGTTTATGACCGACCATTTTCCATCCGCGTAAAGCCCCAGGCCCTGATCGGTGCCTACCGCGACATTTCCTTCGCTGCCGATTGTCATGGACGTTATGGTGTTGGATGGAAGACCTTCGGCCACGGTAAAGATGTTCCAGACCGTGCCGTCGTAGCGCCATAATCCGTGCGGGGTGCCGATCCACACCTTTTCCGAAGAATCCACGGCCAGGGCGGTCACGCTGTCGTCAACCGCAATTGAAAATGGGACCTTTAATTCGACAAGATTTTCAAAAGTAACATCATCGATTTTAATAAGCTTTTCGATTTCATCGGACATGACGTTGGCTTTAAGGGAATCGACCTTGTCCGCTATAAGGACGTAAATCTTCGTGGCGTTTCTATCGGATTTCGAAAGGTCGAGAATGCTGTCGGTCAGTTGTTCTATTGAAGAATTCTTCCGTCTCAGCAGCGTGTCGTTTATTTCCTTGCGAAGGTAGGCTTCCAAGGCCGTCGTCCTTTTTTCTTCGATGCCGTTTTCTTTTTTCAAGGCCTTGACGGCCTTGTCTATCAATTCTTCATTATCGACTTGCAGGTATTTTTTCGCGATGCGGTAAAGATTGTCGTCGGATTGGATCAGATATTTTTCGTAGGACGTCCATGCATTTCCGTCAAACTCCAAAACGCCTTTTGCGGTTCCCAGCCAGATTTTTTCTTTAACCAAAAAGTTTTTCTTTTTTTTGGAGGCGATAGCGGTGAACTTTACATCATTACCGATCTTATAAGCTTTCCACGCATTGGCCAGGGGAGCCTGGCCAAGGCCGGCCGGATTAAAAAACGTGGCGTTCGCATCGTCGGCAAGCCCTACGAACGCTTCACCTAAGCCGGTGGCCCTGGCGCCGGGGGGGAAAACAAGCGTGATGACCGCTGATTGACCGATAGCAAACGCGGATGGCGCAAAAAAAACGCTTAACAAAACACACGGAATGATTTTTCTTGCAAAATTGCACATAAACAAACTACCTTAATGGGAAAACCGCTTTAAGAAATCCGGGTCACGTTGGAAGAATCTCTTTCCAGTCGGGGAGCGGTGGAGGCGCTCCTTCACGAAACAGCGGCAGCATTCCGATTTCGGTGGTGTCGTGCAATTTTTCTTTGCCCTGATACTGCTTAAGCTGACAACCGCAGCCGAGATGAAAAGGCGGGATAATATCAGGGTGCTGAAATATCTCTTCACGTGTCACAAACCTTCCTTTTGAAATGTATTTGCCGCACACGGGATCGTCCCATAAATATTTATAATAATAAAATTCAACCCCTTTTTCATCACCTTTTTCTATTTCGCTGATATTCGACTCCATTTGGCTGTTCCATCGCTTGATCAACGCGGATTTATCAGCCTCCGACAAGGACAAACTCGTAGTATTTACGTTTTTGTTGGAAAAATATTTCAATATTTCTTCTTGGGACGGTTTATAATCGCTGATGGATTCCCTCGGACTTTTCCGGATGATGGAATAAATACCGCTTGCATGAATAACCGGCTTGAGACCGTCCTCTTCGATTTTTTCCTTGTTAATGCCGATCCGGACCGCGATAAGCATCACAACCAGCAATAGTCCGACACCCGTCAACGCAAGAATCATGGGGTTCCTTTAAATTAAATTTATTTTCATTCCTTACATGCATTCAACAACCGCTATGCCAAATTGGGAACACGATACCTCGCGCGCCCCTTTCATGAGGCGCGCAAAATCGTAGGTGACTTTTTTTAAGGCTATCGCATTTTCCATTCCCTTTAGAACAAGATCCGCGGCCTCGTTCCATTTCATGTAACGGAGCATCAACTCGGCCGAGAGAATGAGTGACGACGGATTTACCTTATCAAGACCGGCATATTTTGGCGCCGTTCCATGAGTGGCCTCAAAAATGGCGTGTCCCGTCGCATAGTTGATATTGGCTCCCGGAGCAATGCCGATGCCGCCGACCTGCGCGGCCAGTGCGTCGGAAATATAATCGCCATTAAGGTTCATTGTCGCGATGACGTCGAACTCCTCGGCCCTCGTGATCGACTGCTGAAAAAAAATATCGGCGATTGCGTCCTTGATGAGGAGCTTTCCCGGAGGAACGGCGCCTTTGCATTCTTCCCAGGAGACCGTTTGTCCGCCGAATTCTTCTTTGGCGAGTTCGTAGCCCCATTTGCAAAAAGCGCCTTCGGTGAATTTCTGGATGTTCCCCTTATGCACGAGCGTGACGCTTTTCCGGCTGTTTTCAAGGGCATAGGTTATTGCCGCGCGTACCAGGCGTTTTGAGCCGAATATGGAAATGGGTTTTATCCCGATAGCCGAGTCTTCCCTTATTTTCCAACCGAATTCGGCGCTGAGGTATTCAATAAGGCTTTTTGTTTTTTCCAGGCCCTGCTCGGTCTCTTTACCAGAATAGACGTCTTCGGTGTTTTCGCGGAACACCACCATATCGACTTTTTCCGGGTGCTTGACCGGAGACGGGACGCCTTTGAAATATTTGACGGGCCGCAGACATACATATAAGTCCAGAAGTTGACGCAGTGCAACATTAAGAGAGCGGATGCCGCCGCCGATGGGAGTGGTGAGCGGCCCTTTGAGGCCGACCCGATGTTCTTTAAAAGCGTCCAGCGTTTCGTTAGGGAGCCAGCTCTTTACGGTATTAAAGGCCTTTTCTCCGGCCAATACTTCCAGCCATTCAATGGAACGTTTGCCGCCATATGCCTTTTCAACCGCATTGTCCAGAAC
>JBAVGL010000024.1:0-1898 GCA_049684795.1 Chitinivibrionales bacterium
GCCGAAATCCCGTGGAGACTGGACGAACCGCGAATGGTCTGGTGCCGCCAGCGCTGCGCCACTGCTGTGGCTCGGTCGCCGTCTTTACTGCTTGAAACGACGGCTTTCACCCCGATGTTTCTGAAAATATAGGTAAGCGGAAGAATGTGGGAGTGCCAGAAACAATAGATTATCCCTTTGTCCCTGTCATTGAATGGATCGATGAGCGTCGTGCCCGACAAAACTACGCGCCAGGTTTTGCCAAGGACCGATCCGGCAAACAGGATCGCGGAGCTGACCATATCTAAAGGAATTAAATCATCCATTCCCTAAATATAAATTAATTTTATTATGCCCATTATGAAAACCATCGACTTTGATTACACTATGCCCGGAAGTCTCATCGCGCAATTCCCGTCCGAAAAGCGTGATGAATGCAGGCTTATGAGCCTTAATCGAAAGAGCCGCGAAATAGGTCATTATCTTTTCAAAGACCTGCCGGGGCTTCTCAGGCCCCGCGACCGTCTGATTTTTAATAATACGAAAGTAGTGCCCGCGCGAATCCGGTGCCGGAAGGAAACGGGCGGATCGATGGAGCTTTTGTTTGTGGAGCGGATCGACGGCTTGTCCTGGAAAATATTGATGAAACCCGCGAAGAAAATGAGGAAAAATACAATACTTTCGCTGGCGGCGGAACCAAAGGTCCATTTGATCATACGCGAAGTTTTTGGCGATGGGAGCGGAGTTGTTGCTCTTGCCGATAGCGCGTTTTTAACTTCAATTGACGATATCCTGACGCACTTCGGGGAAATGCCGTTGCCTCCCTATATCAAAAGGCAGGCAATCGCTTCCGACAGTGAAACGTATCAGACGGTTTTTGCCAGGAACCCCGGGGCCATCGCTTCGCCAACGGCAGGCCTGCATTTCACCGGGGAATTAATGGAAACGCTGAGAAAAGAAGGGGTGGATTTTTCATTTGTAACGCTGCACATTGGAATCGGGACTTTCAGGCCGGTAAAAACGGAAGATCCGCGTGATCATGAGATGCATGTGGAAAACTATGAACTCCCCATGGGTGTTGCCGCCGAGCTTATGGAAACCAGGAAAAAAGGCGGGAGAATCATTGCGGTCGGGACCACCGTGGTGCGGGTCCTGGAACAATGTTCGCAAAAAACCGGCTATCCGGTGGCCTCGGCCGACGCAACCAGGCTCATGATCCTGCCGGGCTATTCTTTTAAGGCAATTGATGGATTAATAACAAACTTCCACGTGCCGCGGTCGACGCTTCTCATGCTGGTGAGCGCCTTTGCAGGCAGGGAATATATTCTCACGGCATACCAAGAGGCCGTCAAGCTCCGGTACCGTTTCTTCAGTTACGGCGATGCGATGATTATACTATAGGGCTTGCCAATTGAAACGCATATCGATATACTTTGGCTAAGCTGTGGATTTGGGCAGTCAGGTACTTTTTCCGCGCCTGGGAACCCTCAAGGCATCCCTATGGCGCGGAAAAAATACCTGACCGCCCGACATATGTTTTAAGGGAGACTTTAATCATGAAATCATTCTGT
Source organism: Chitinivibrionales bacterium (assembly GCA_049684795.1). Classification (GTDB taxonomy): domain Bacteria; phylum Fibrobacterota; class Chitinivibrionia; order Chitinivibrionales; family FEN-1185; genus JBAVGL01. Next base: position 1,551 of record JBAVGL010000024.1, read on the forward strand.
AAATCTGTATCTATCCTCGTTTCGCTTATGGTGCTTTTTTCCGGGATTGCCGTTCGCGTCCCTGCGCAGACCATGAAGGTCCTCGTGCATATGACAAGGGAGCAGGAAGCGTACCTTGAAACGCAGATTCTGCCGCTCTTCGAACGCCAGAACAACGTTAAAATCCAACTTGAGGATTATCAGTCGTTTGATGAGATCGCGGCCAGACTAAAAGAATCTAAAGATTCAGTCGGACTAGTTAAAGTACCTTTTGTTAAGGAATGGGAACTGGTCGATAACGGGTATATACGTTCGCTCAATTCATTTCTATCTCCCGGCGAAAAAGAGGAATTCCGGAAGGTATACGCC
>JBAVGL010000025.1:0-13442 GCA_049684795.1 Chitinivibrionales bacterium
GGGTTCTGGTGTCGTGGGACCGCACGCTCACCGAAATTTCGGACAAATTATGGCTCGCCGTGGAATACATGGGCGCAAAGAACAGTTATGGGGAAGGAAGCGTTGGCGCATCATACGCCATTACTCCCGACGCGAGCTTTATCATCGGCTATGATTATTGGAACGATTACAATTCATACAGGCCGACGGTTACCGTGCAGGTCGACTTTAATCTTCCCGCGGTGCAGGACTGGTTTAAAAAAGCGGAAAAGAAATAGGTATTTGTCGTTGGTCCATAAAAACAAAGGAGGGGTTCAATATTTTGAATCCCTCCTTTGTTTTTAGGCCAGGCCAATATTTTATTTACCGGCAGACGGGAATTATCCGGGATTATATATATTATTGTTTTATGAGGCAGGGGCTTTACAGGGAGATCATTGTGGGTGATACACCAATGCTGCAGTCTCAAGGAAATTTGGACAACCGGGAAAGCGAGCGTCGCGTTAAAGAGACCGCGGAAATGCTTCCCTGCATTATTTGCGAGGCAGACCTTGATCTTCGGTTCACCTATGCCAATAAAAGGGGCCTTGAAACGTTCGGCTATTCGCGGGAAGAATTCGACAAGGGCATAACGCTGAGCCGGGTGCTCCTTGAGGAAGACCGGCAGCGGGCCGAACAGGACATTAAAAACGTGCTTGCCGGTGATTTTGGAAATCCCGCCGAGTACAAGCTGAAATGCAAAAACGGAAACATTATTGACCTGCTTGTCAATACCGCGCCCATCATTAAGGACGGGCGGCCATGCGGGCTGTGGTTTTGCATCATCGACATTACCGAGCGGAAAAAGGCCCAGGAGGCCGCCCTGCAAGAGGCCCGGACCCTGATTGCGGGACTCAAGAAAGAACTGCTGCATAACGCCACTTTCGAGTCCATGGTCAGCCGCTCCCCGGCAATGCGGAAGATATTCGACATCCTGCCCGAAATCGCCCGGTCGAACGCAACGGCGCTCGTGCTTGGCGAAAGCGGAACGGGCAAAGAACTCATCGCCCGCACGCTCCATGAACTGAGCCCGCGCAAGGCGAGCCTTTTCTTGCCATTAATTGCAGCGCCTTGCCCGATACGCTGCTCGAAGCGGAGCTCTTCGGGTACAAGGCCGGCGCATTTACAGATGCAAAGAAGGACAAGCCGGGAAAATTCGCCCTTGCCGAAGGCGGGACGCTTTTTCTAGACGAAATCGGGGACGTTTCGCCGGTTGTCAAGGCGAAGCTATTGCGCGTGCTCCAGGAAAAGACCTTCGAGCCGCTTGGGGCGACCAAACCGGTCATGGCGAACGTGCGGATTGTCGCCGCCACGAATCGCAACCTCATGGAGCTAATAAAAAAGGGTGAGTTTCGCGAAGACCTCTTCTACCGCATCAATGTCCTGTCGATCAAATTGCCACCCTTGCGCGAAAGACGGGGCGATATTCCGCTACTGTGCTCCCATTTCATCGGGATTTTCAATACCCGCTACGAAAAAGAGGTGAAACAAATTTCCAAAAACGCCCTGGACCTGCTTATCGCCTATGATTTCCCCGGTAATATACGGGAACTTGAAAACATCATGGAGCATGCTTTTGTCTTTTGTAAAGGAGCTGCGATACTCGCCGATCATCTGCCCGAGGAGTTCCGGCAAGTTTCCCCGTCGGCCGGAGGTCTTTCCGCATTCAACGGAATCGATGATTTCGAAAAACTGGAAAAGATGTATCTCGAAAATATTTTAAAGCAAACGGGCAATAATAAACTTCAGGCCGCCGAACGTTTGGGCATAAACCGGTCAACGCTCTTCAGGAAAATGAAAGAACTGGGCATATCGTAATGCCTTAACCGGCCCGAACGATCGCTTCGGTTTCAGCTCATAGTTCTGTGTGGTAATTATCTACGCTAAACGCGTATACATTTCCTCTCCTTAAATTGACATGATACACCTGTCAGTCAAGACACGATCCGCCGCAGCCTCTTTTTGTCCGCGTCAGCCGCGCGGGGAAGATCGTTTCAAGACAAAAAAATCTCAAGGAATATAAAATCATATTAATCGGACATCCGGGACCGCTTAAGCCTTGCACGGGATTGTCTGGACCCTCGGCAGGTTCCTTGGCGTTGGAGACAGCGGGGCACAATCATTATTTCTTTGGATGGAAAAAAACGGCCTGCTGGACGCTGTTCTTTTAAAATTGCATTTTTGAAGAACATTTTGAACAAAAATTAATTATTTTAATTATTATATTGATTTTATTAATTAATTATTGTATATTTAATTAAGATAATAAATATGGAGGTTAAAATGGCATCAGCATGGTATGAATTAACGGCGCTAACTGGTCAAAAAGAATTTGTCGTTACTTCAATTAAAATGAAGGAAACGGGCATAACAATTCAGGGCGAGTTTGAATTGGCGCCTCTTGCCCGGCTTTCTGACGAGGACCAGGTTTTTGTGGCGCATTTCATCAGGACGCATGGTTCGATAAAGGAAATGGAGCAGGCCTTCGGCGTAAGCTACCCAACCATTAAAGCTCGTCTTAATAGAATTGGAAGTCAGTTGCAGTTTGTGGAGGTAGTTCCGGCCTCCAAACGTGAGGAAATTCTCGCGCAACTCGAACGCGGGGAAATCTCGGCAAAAGAAGCAACCGAGAAACTTGCGAAAAGTTGAAAGGACAATCATGATTCCGAGCGTAGTTATCTTAAAAATTCGGCAAGAAAACAGCCGTGGCATTAACTTGTGGCTGCCGGTTTTTTTTCTGTGGCCCGTGTTTCTGATCCTGTTTTTGTTTGTTCTGCCCCTGCTGCTCATTGCCGACTTCATTTTGCTTGTCTGCGGCGTTCGCCTTCAATTACTGCGCATGATTTGGGGCGTTTTTTCGGTTGTATCGTCTCTGCGCGGCACGCGTATCAAAGTCAACAAGCGTAAGGAAAATTCTATCGTCAATGTGACCATTCTATAACCAGAGGAGGTGTTGTATGAGCGAAGAAAGGAAACGTATACTGAAGATGCTTGCGGAAGGAAAGATTTCCACGAGCGAAGCCGAGGATTTGCTTGACGCTCTCGACAAGACCGGCGGCCGTCAGGCCGACGACGGCATTGGCCCCGTGCTTTCGAAATTAAAAAATGTGAAGTATATCTATGTCAAGGTGCTCAGCGCCCAGGACGACAACGTCGATGTACGCGTTCCGCTCGGGCTCATCCGCGCGGGCATGAAGCTGACGACCCTTATCCCCGCCCAGGCCATGGACCACATCAACAGCGCCATGCGGGAAAAAGGCATGAGCTTCGACCTCAACAGCATCAAGCCCGACGACATTGAGGAACTGCTCAAGAACTTAGCCGATATGGAAGTCAACGTCAAGTCGAAAAACGGCGATACGGTCCGCGTTTATTGCGGGGAATGACGTGGATCTCGAAAGGAGCGTTTATGGGTCCCTACGAAATAATGATGGAACATATCGAATTCTGGGCGAGCAACGAATGCCCTCCCTTGTCGTGCGAGGACATTCAGTTGATAAGCAAGCTTGCAAACGTGTTGGGAGTAAAACTGTCGGTGAGGACGCACATAGAAATCATCAGAGACGGCTCGAACTGCGGAGGAGCGTAGGTTACGGGCACATTTTTTATGGATAATGCGCAAGGGAAAAGATCTGTCGGATATCTTCCTTGTCAAGTTTAACGGGATTGTTCTTGTTGCCTGACTCGGCGGCAAGCGCTTTGATGTCCGATTCCGTAAAACCGAAACCGGATAGCGACGGCAATTCCAGTTTCCGTGTCCAGGTGTCTATCGTGTGGAGCAGCAGGTCGCAGCCCTCGCAGCTTGCTGCGGGGTTCTTCACATGCGTTCCTGCCAGGAGATATCCGGCGCGCGCATACTTTTCGAGCGCCGGATTTTTTTGGTCAATGGCAAAAAGTTTTTGAATGGTGGCCCGCGTGGCCGGCCCGACAAGGTTTCCGCAGATTACCCCATGGGGGATTGAATAATACCCGCCGATTGCCGAGGCCATCCCGTGCACCACACCCAGTCCCGCATTGGCGAGAGTAATGCCGGACATAAGGGCCGCATACGCCATTGCCCCGCGGGTAACGGTATCATGTGCCCGTGTCGAACACGCGGGGACAAGGTTGTCCCGAACAAAGGCCATGCCGCTTTCGGCCAATGCGTCGGTCATGGGGGAGGCCTTTATTGAAACGTACGATTCGAGCAGATGCGTAAACGCGTCCATGCCGCAGGCGGCAGTGACGTCCGGAGGACAGCCGGTCGTGAGTTCCGGGTCGACGATCGCGACGTCGGGCGTAAAATTGATGTGGCGGAGGGACTTTTTAAAGCCTTTAGGTCCTAGCCTGCTGAGTACGGCGTTGGCCGTGGCTTCGCTTCCGGTGCCCGCGGTCGTGGGGATGGCGATAAACGGAACTTTACGTCCGCTATGTTGCTTGGAGCCGACGTTTTCCAGGTAATCGATAACTGGGCCGTCGGCCTTGAGCATCGCGGAAACGGCCTTGCCCGCGTCGATCACGCTGCCGCCGCCGATTGAAACAACAACATCAATTTTACCGCCGCGCAGGTAGGACGAAATACTGTCAATCAGTTCCGGGGAAGGTTCTTCCGATACAGTTTTCGTGACATACTCAATGCGAACGCCGCTTAAAAGTGATTCGATACGTTCATAAAATCCCGACGTTTTAAGAGAAGATTGGCCCGTTAGGAGCGCAATCTTTTTGCCGAACCCGGATATGACAAAGCCTAGGTCATTGATCGAGCCAGGACCAAAACGGATATGCGGTATGGGGGAAAAATTAAAAGGATTCATCGAAGCTCATTTATAGCAGGCATTAAAGTTTTGGGCGGTCTGGTGTTTTACCCGCGCCATAGGGATGCCTTGTGGGGTCCCAGGCGCGGGTGAAATACCGGATTGCCCATAAATAAATCAAATTTCCAAAAGCTTTTCCATATGCGCCGCGACCGCAAGGGCCAGGCCTTCCGGATTATATCCGCCTTCGAGTATGGAGACAAGCCTCCCATCGCAATGTTTTTTTGCAATGTCCATTGCCATTGTGGTAAGCTTCGCGAAACCGGCGTCGGTGATCGCGAAATCGCCAAGCGGGTCGCCAATCCGGCTGTCAAAGCCCGCCGAAATGAGCACGAAATCGGGTTTGAATGTGTCGGCCGCCGGAATAAGATGGGATTTCCAGGCCGCGATAATATCGGCGTCCTGCGCTATGCGAGGCAATCCGACATTGATATTGAGGCCGAGCTTGGGACCATTGCCCCGGAATGCCGGGCTGCCCGTGCCCGGATAAGCATACAGGCTGTGCGTGGAAAAAAACAATACGGTCGGATCATCATAAAAGGCGTCTTGCGTGCCGTTACCGTGATGATAATCCCAATCGATGATCAGGATTTTCGCATGTCCCAATTCCTGGGCGTACTTCGCGGCGATTGCTACGTTGTTAAAATAACAAAAACCTTCCTCCCTGCCGCTGTTGTGAGCGTGATGGCCGGGCGGCCGGATTGCGCAAAACGCGTTTTTGACCGTTCCTTCATGAACGGCCTTTATTGCCGCAAGCGCGCCGCCGACGGCCAGCTTTGCGATAAAACCGGTGGTCGGGATTTTTGTGATGGAAGAAATGTGCTCTTCGGAATGGATTTTCCGGATATATTGATCGACGTCAAGTATCGGTTTCAATACAACATATTTTTCCAGGAACCCGCTTTCAGATAGGAAACTATTGATAAAAACAAGACGTTCAGGCGATTCAACATGCCCGTCTTCGATGACGTGCAACAGATAACGCTCGTCAAAGACATAACCGGTCCGCGAGGTTTGCGACGGGTGATTCATCGGAGACCTTCTTACCACATGGCTTTATCAACGGGCCTGACCACTTTATAAGGCGCGCCTTCACGCGGGGTTTGCATCCATCCCGCCACGGCGGCTTTCCATTGCAGATAGTGGATGGTTTTTTTATGGGCGGCCGCGCTTTTCTCGGATTCGTAAGCTTCATAGAGCAGGAATTTTGAAGGGTCGTCGGTGTTTTGCAGAATGTCAAATCGAAGATTGCCGGGTTCCTGCACCGAAGCCTCGTGGTTTTTGATCGTGGCTTCGATAAACTGGGTTATATTTTCCGGTTTTACGTGCACGGAAACTGTCGTGACAATCATTATGCATCCTTCCGTTGTCTTTTCTTTTAAAGACGCGCGGCGCTATTTTTCCAGCAGCAAGGTGACGGGCCCGTCGTTGAGCAATTCAACATCCATCATTGCCCCGAAAATTCCGGTGGCGACGTTCGGCACAAGGGTTCTAAGCTTCTTAACGAAGTATTCATATAATTCTTTTCCCTTGTCGGGCGGGGCGGCCCGGCTGAAGCTCGGGCGTCTGCCTTTACCGCAGTCTCCGAAAAGCGTAAATTGCGACACCACAAGCGCTTCGCCGCCAGCGTCAATAAGCGACAACCCCATTTTACCCCGCTCGTCGGGGAAAATCCTCAGGGTCGCGCATTTCTCGCACAGGAAATCGGCCGCCGCAAGAGTGTCTTTTTTGTCAATTCCCAGGAGAACAAGGACGCCCTTGCCGATCCGGCTGATACCGTGGCCGTTTATCGAAACAGTGCAATGCTTGACGCGCTGAAGTACGATTTTCATGGTTACAATAAAAACCTGAACCCCATCCGGATGCCGACGCCGCTCATGTCCAATTGGGAAAAGAAACCCTCCGCGTTTTGGTTAGTCGTTGTATTGGCCCATTGGTATTCAAGTCCGGCGAAAATCGCGGTTTGTTCTCCAAGATTATACAAACCGTCTACCCCTATTTTGACAATTAAGCCATTATAATAGCCATTGTTGGAGGTGGGAATTTGAGTAGTGTCCGCATCACGGATTTTTAAATAATATAACAGCGAGTTGTAACCTATTTCAAACCTCAACATAGGATGGACAACCGCATTCGGTATGGGGTCAAACACCAAGAAACCCATGACCGGAAACATATATGTGCCTTCTTCTCTGGCGGCCCATTTTTGATGAGCACCACCAATAACGCTATCTTTTACAACTGTATTTGTGTTCCATAGAAAGTCCCCTGCAATACCAAACCCCACTTTACGATCTATGAAAGTGCCGTACAATAGTTCGCCATCCCACGATGTGGGGTGGTCGGAGTTTAATTGGTCATGCGGCCAGGTGGGGCCGATTTTAATTGAAACGAATGTTTCCTTTGCATATGATGGACCTATCAGACCCGACATAATGCAGACCATAAATGCAAAAATGATGGAACGTTTCATAAAAATCCTTTCAGATAGGAAGAATTATTCTATTTCCCTATCCGTAATATAATAAAAATGACCATGATCTTTCTTATTAATGTGATTATAATGATTTTGCGTGTGAGAAGGAAATTTATTTTTTATCCTGCCAGGGATTTTCCTGATTAATGTGATTTTCAAGGTTTTTGGATATATTTTTATTAAAGTTCATGGGAATGGGAACGTTGTAATGATTTTCCCTGAAGAGGTTTTATGAAGAAAATAGTTTTTACAGGCTTGTTTCTGGGAATTCTAGGCGGTTGCTATACCCAGTTTTCAACCCTTGACGAAAAGGGACCTCCTCCTCCAAAAGTGACCTATGAGATCGATTCCGCCACCGGGGATACGGTCAAGGTCATAAGCCCTACGGACACCATTGTCAGAAAAGAAAACCAAACCTGCTACTGGACCCGGAATCTCTGGGGCGAACCGGAACTTCGGTGCGATAATTCTTTTTATTCCCAGGATTGGTATTTGTATAACGATTATCCATGGTGGTTTAATCGCGATCCTTACATGTACGATGCCTACGGCAGGTGTCCGCAATATTATTATTATGATGAATCATGCAGGAGCTGCAGGTACTATACTGACCGGAATTATTATAATAACGGCTCCGGCTTTGGCGGAGGAAGATCCTCATCAAGCGCGCCTAGTAGCGGCGGTGGCGGGACCAGGCATACGCGTTCTTCGGGTGTGCCGAGCCAATCAATCATTAACAGTTCGTCTAGCCAAAGTCTGCCCAAACAGGAGATCAGTTCCGGTACGCAAAATACCAGCCAGGGAACGCAAACCGATCCATCTCGCAGAACGAGAAGTTCCGCCGTGCCAAGCAGTGAAACTATTCAAGAAACCACGCCGTCATACATAAATCAAACTCCCGTTGCGCAGACAAGGACCGATGCTCAAGTTCCTGTCGCGGTTCCACCGGCTCAACCAATAAACCAGCCTTCCCCGCCTCCTCCGGACCAGTCAAATACAAACTTACAGAGTTCGCCACCGCCGTCCCCTCCACCGAATACGAGCGGAGGCCAAAACGATAACAATCAGAATCGTCGCAATCCACGGAGCTGGTAATGAAAAAAAATAATGCAATAATGATTATGGGTTTTGTCGTCGGATGCATATGGTACGCGTGCGGCGATGTTACGCCGGTCAATCAGGTTGGAGTCGGGGCGCGCGCATATTCATTTGCAAACAACTATGTCGCGGCCGCAAACGACATGTCTTCGATATTCTGGAACCCCGCCGCGCTGTCATTCCTTCCGGTGCGTGAATTTCAAGTTTCGGTCGATATGCTGTCAAATACCGGCAACACCGATTTCCTTGGCGCCAAAGAAATCTCGGACATCCAACGGCTGCGACTGGCGAACATTGGATTTTTATCGGCGGTCCCTACCAGCCGGGGCGGACTCACCTTTGCGGCAGCCTTTCAAAGCCCGTATATTTTTGATGATAATCCCTCATTTAACGGAAGTTACATTGATACTAATAATCAATCAATTCAACTGCATGAAAATTATCGGGCGTATGGCAATTTAAATTTTTGGAGCGGCGCCTTCGGATTGCAGGTGGCGCCGGGTCTTGGCATTGGCGCGTCTCTTTCCCTGGTAACCGGATCGGAAAAGATCAACAATGTATTCCTGAAAGAAACTAACGGAATAGTTGTTGACAGTTATTACGATAATTATATGTACGACGTTGAGAGAAGTTATGTGGGTTACGATCTGCGTTTAGGCCTGCTTTATTTGCTCACGGAAAAAGTACGTTTGGGCGCGCGGTTGGTTTTGCCCCAAACAATCTGGTTTACCGAAGACCCACCCATCGACGAGGGGTTTTCCCAAGGGCGGCTTTTCTCATCTTACTCAGGGGCCGTCGGAATTTCCACCGTATTGCCAATGGCCACGCTTTCATCGGAGTTCAGGTTCAGGGCCCCGTACGATTATGTTGATCCGGAAGACGTAATTCCATCAAGCAGTCCGGCCCATTATTCCAGGGTAGGCGCGGGTTTAGGCGCGGAAATACCATTGTTCATCAAAAATGCTCTTGTGAGATTGGGCTATTCCTGGGACCAGTTCGATACGCATCCTTTTGCAATAAAGTATGATAATGATACTTCACAAGCTGAGTGGGGAACCGACAGCGTGACCGCAAACCAGGACCGTCATCTTTTGACTGCCGGCCTGGCGTATGTTTCAAGCGGCTTCAGTATCGAAGCGTCGTACGGTTACCAGTTCTGGAAACTTAATACCAAGGGCACGCTCAATGAGGACAATCATTGCCAGCGTTTCCTTGTTTCCTGGTCAACTCGCTTTTAATGCCTAACAGCGTAATTCATTTGAGAAACCACAATCGGTAATGAAGGCCATAATTATCCCGTGAAGAAAATCTTCCTCTATGCCGATGGCGCCTGTTCCGGAAACCCCGGGCCGGGCGGCTATGGCATTATCCTGAAATTCGGCGACCATTCAAAGGAGCTATCGGGCGGTTTTGCAAACACCACCAATAACCGCATGGAACTCATGGGAGTGATAAAGGGCCTCGAGCATCTCAAGGAGCCCTGCGAGGTCACCGTGGTAAGCGATTCCCGCTACATTGTCGACTCTCTGGAAAAAGGCTGGGCCGCCAAATGGCGAGCCAACCGGTGGATGCGCAATAAAAAAGACAAGGCCGGTAACCCCGACCTGTGGGCCCGGCTCCTTGACTTATGCCAAAAGCACGCGGTCAGATGCACATGGGTCAACGGCCACGCGGGCCACGTCGAAAACGAGCGCTGCGACGAACTGGCCGTGGCGGCCGCGGCGCGGCCCGGTTTGCCGCCGGATGTTAGAGGCGTTCAATGATTTCGGCGGGAATACGACACAATTTCCGATCTGATTTTTGAATGCAGGCCACCTTGACCGTGCCGGAGACGACGGGGACATTTTTACTATTGGTGATCGCGGTATTGAAAATAATGGAAACCGGCGATTTATTTTCGATGGTCGTTGTTACGTCGAGCACATCGTCGTAATAAGCGGGAGATTCATATTTGAGACGCGCTTCCGCAACCACGAACAAATAGCCTTCATCATGAAGTTTTGCGAAGCTAACGCCTCTGTCGCGCATAAACTCCGTTCGGCTGCGTTCCATATATTTCAAATAATTCGCGTAATACACCACATTGCCGCAGTCGGTGTCTTCGTAGTATATCCTAATTTTCACGTGCCGCCTGTCCTTCTATTTCATATTCCTTGATTTTTCTCCACAAGGTCGACCGGGAAATGCCGAGTTTCTTTGCCGCATCGGAGTAATTGTTGTCCAGGAGCGCGAGGGACTGTTTAATGTATTCGCGTTCGAGGTCCTTGAGCGTATGTATTCCGGACGGACGGTCCGGTTTGCAGGCGCCTTCCGGCGCTTGCGGCGGTCCTTCCAGGAGAAGTCGGTTGCGCAGCATGAAATCGGGCAGGTCTTTTTCGGTAATTTCATTGGTCTCCGCCATCACCACGGCGTGTTCGATGATGTTCTCAAGTTCGCGTACGTTGCCCGGAAATCCGTAATTCGCGAGGACCGCTTCTGCGGCCGGGGATATCCTGCTGATGTGCTTTTCAAGCAGCTCGTTGTTTTTATGGACGAAAAGCTTGATGAGGTTCGGGATCGTTTCCTTCCGATCCCTGAGCGGCGGCAGATACAGATAGAAAACGTTGAGGCGGTAGAACAGGTCTTCGCGGAACCTGCCTTCGGCCATCAGTTTTGCCAGGTCCTTGTTGCTCGCCGCGATAATGCGAACGTTGACCGTGCGCTGGACATTGTCCCCGATCCGGCGGAAGGACCGTTCCTGTAAAAACCTGAGGAGCTTGACCTGCGCCGAGGGACTGAGTTCGCCCACTTCGTCAAGAAACAGCGTCCCCAAATGCGCTTCTTCCACAAGGCCGGGTTTGTCGCGGTCCGCTCCCGTAAAGGCGCCTTTTTTATACCCGAACAGCTCGCTTTCGAAAAGCGTGTCGGGGACGCTGCCGCAATTCATGGCAACGAACTGGCCGTCGATGCGCTTTGACATGCGGTGGATTATCCGGGCGAAGAATTCCTTTCCCGTGCCGCTTTCCCCGCCGATAAGCACCGTTGAGGTCGTCGGGGCGATCTTTACGGCCAGCTTAAGCAGTTTTTCCATTGCGGGGCTGCCGGACATCAGATCGGAAAGGACGCGCTGTTCCAGCACCAGGTATTCTTCCTGCCGGTCGACCTTGGTGCTGAGCTTGTCGAGGATGGTCTTGACGTCGGCGGCCTTGACGGGCTTGATAAGATAGAATGAGGCTCCGTTTCGGAGCGCCTTCGTGGCCTCTTCAAGCTCATTGATGGTTGCAAGGATTATGATCTCAGTATTCGGGGAGCTGGTTTTAAGGTAATTGACCAGATCGATTTCCTGCTTGGGCATCGCTTCGATGTCGAGAAACACGAAATCGATCTTTTCCTTTTCAAGGACCGACAATGCTTTTGTGATGGAGGATGCGTTGATCGTACGGAACCCCGGCAGATTAAACGCATTGCCGGCGAATGAGGTCACCGTCGTGCTGAGCGTGGCAAAGAGTATTGTTTTTTCTGTATCGTCGGATGCCATAATGCTTTTTGTTCAAGAAAAGAGTATTTTAGTTCGCAGTTACCACTAACGTTCCCTGAGCGAAGTCGAAGGGAACTCATTTTCGCGCTTGCTCACTTCGGCACTTCGGCGCGGCTCAGTGCAGCGCTTCGCTCAGTGAGCGGTGCAGGGCAATTGTGTTTCTATAAAATATACGTTTCAGTTAGTTGCCCGTACAACCCGAATGAAAAAGGCGCCATGCATTTCGACAGAGTGAAATGGGACATACGAAGAAGCGGTAATAAAGCAAAACAATGGTTCCTCGATCGGGGAAAAATTGTGCGGACCATCGGACTTTTCGCATGCGGGATTTTTTTGCTCATCTTCCTGCTTGGATTCGTCCCTTTTTCCAATCAGGTCCTCAAAATAAAAGTTGAGCGGATTCTAAAGGAATCATTTGTCGATTCCTGTACCATTGATAAAATGACTATAGCCTTGTGGACGGGCGTGTCCGTGAAAAATATCATGTGCGCGTGGCGCGATCCATCGGGCTCGTCCTATTGCTGTTCCATTCCCGAAGCGGGGGTTTCGTATCATGCGCTTCCTATTATTTTCAAGCATCTCATCATAAAAAACATCACGCTGCAAAAACCCCGGCTCACCTGCAATGTTCCCGCAACGCCGGCGGCCCCGATTGTCCCTCATGAACGGTTTTCCCTGGACAAGTTCAGCGATGCGCTGGCCGGTTTTCCCTATACCGTGTTTGTGCGGAATATCACCCTTTCAAAGGCCTGCGTTCTCGTGACGCAAAAGCGCGACGCCATAATGGATTGCAGGGGAATCGGCCTTTCCATGAAAATAGGACTCGACCGGGATATCGCCCTGGATGGCGCATGCGAGGCGGATACCGTCAGTCTGCTTGGGGCCTGGCGCCTGACCAGGCTCAAAGCAGGGCTGACGGTGAAGGGCCTCGCGGTTGTGCTTGACAACTGCAGGGCTGAATGCTATGGCGGCAAAATATCCCTGAAAGCAAGGGCAGACCTGGCGCGGGGCGCTTTGGAGGAACTGGGCATCGTCGTGTCGCATGTAAAACTTGATCAGTGGTACGCCGACGAAAAGATCGGCCCGGGCAAGCTTTCCGGGAAATTGGACGCATCCATGGATTTCCAGCCCGGCATGGTGTGTCTGGATTCCCTTAAAGCAAGAGGCGCGGTAAAAATCATGGGGGTTGCCGCCTCCGATCTGCCCCTGCAGAAAAACCTTATCGTGGCGCTTACGGTCCCCAGGCTCGCCGCCATGCATTTTTCGAAAATTTCCTCGGACCTTGAACTCAAGAAGGGGAAAATCTATACCGAAAATATCAAGGGTGAAGGCGACCCCATGGATTTCAAGGCCGACGGCTGGGTGGATTTGAACGGTTATTTTTCCGAACGCGTTAACGCGGAGTTTTCCGGCGAATTTACGAGTACGCTCCCGCAGCTTTTCCGGAAATCGCTGCTGCCCGTGGAAGGGGATCCCGACAAGCGGGCGTTCACCTTCACTGCATCGGGAACGTTTAAAAAACCGCAGGTGTCCGTTGATC
>JBAVGL010000026.1:0-5744 GCA_049684795.1 Chitinivibrionales bacterium
AGCGCCGAAAATACTGGAATGCACTTAAGCAGACTCATAGGTTATATTGTAAAATTTGTGCTTTCGGAATACAATTTATTTTTCCACACGTTCTATCTTCTGAAGTCTTGCTCCGAACATACCGTCCAGTTTATGGTCATAGGGTGTAATGCGCACATAACCACTTCTGTCGATAAAAGTCGCGGGGACCGCCGCCGGCGCTTTGCTCAAAACAAATTCGGGATGTTTTTGCAAAAAAGCCTCCACAAGCAATTCATTCTCCTCGGGTTCGAGCGAACACGTGGAATAAACAAGGACTCCTCCCGGCGCGGTGAGCGAAGCGCACGCCTCCAAAAGTTTTTCCTGAATGATGGCCAGCTTGCTAATGTCTTCAAGGTTTTTTACCCAGCGGGCCTCAGGGTGTCTGTGCAATACGCCGCTGCCCGTGCACGGTGCATCGAGAAGAATTTTATGAAATCGCCTCGAAAACGGCGGCAAGCGGCCGTCACAGAGGCAAAGACTGACATGGGACAGTCGCATGCGTTTAACGGTGTCGCGGACGAGCATCATCCGGGCCCATTTTAATTCGCATGAGTAAACCTTTCCGGTCTCTCCCGCCAATTCCGAAACCAGCGCGCTTTTTCCACCTGGAGCGCTGCAAACGTCAAGGACCGTTTCGCCCTTTTGCACGTCCAGTAAAGCCACCATCCAGCCCGACGAAGGCGCCTGGATCGTGCAATGGCCGTCCTTGAGCAAATCCATGCTTTCAACCTGAAGCTGCCTGGAGAGCCGATAATACAGGTTTAAATACCCGCCCACAGATGACAGGACGTCCCGCGATTCCGTTTCAAATTGCGGTCGTGACCGACCATGGATTTTTCTCCTGAAATAAGTCTCGGGCTTTTCGTTGTTGAACGCGAGCAGCAACTTTGTTTTTGATAGCGCCAATCGTTTGAGCCATCGCTCAACCATCCATTGCGGATGCGAAAATTCGATGGAAAGCCTCTTGACAAGGTCCTTTTTGGGGTCGGGCAGCGCGATACGTTTTTTGTCCTTGATAAATGAACGCAATATTCCGTTTACGATACCAGTCATCGTCTTAGAACGCGCATCAATCCGGGCGCAATCCACGGTTTCGTTTACCGCGGCATGGTCGGGAACCTTATCCATGTACATGATTTGATATAATCCGATCTCCAGAACGCGCTTCAGATGTTTGTTGTCCATGAGCGAGCGGTCGTTGAGATATTGTTCGATGACATAATCGATGGTCAATCGGTGCCTGACAATGCCGTAGACAATCTCGAAAATAAACCGGCGGTCCCTGTGGTCGACTCCGGACGCCTGTAATTCCTGTTCGACCAGATTTTCCATTGCCCACGGCCGTTTGTCGTATTGTTCAAGAATATGTAAAATTATTGATCTGGTGTTCATGGCCCATTTTTTCTATTCGAAACGCATTCCCGCGGAAATTTTCCTGCCGAGCATAAAAGCCTTTGCGCTCATGCTTTTTTTGCCTTCCGGTTTAACCTCAACTATCCTGAGCAGGCCGTTTAAGCATTGCACATCAAAATTATCAGCACCAATGGAACAAATGACGCCCGGAACATCGTTCCCCGAAGCATCGAAAGGAAGGGCCCATTCAATATTCAACCGGTTCTTTTCCAAAAAAGCGTAAGCTCCGGGAAAAGGTTTAAAAGCGCGGACCATATTAAAAAGTTCCCCGGCAGGCCTGTTCCAGTTGATCTTCCCTTCAGCTTTTGAAAGTTTTGGGGCTCCGATTGCTTGAGAAGCGTCTTGTTCACTAAGCATTGCAGTGCCATTTTCCAGGGCAGAGAGGGCTTCCATCAGACTGTCCGCGCCCAGGTGAGCCAATCGGTCGGAGAGCTGCGGGGAAGTTTCTTCATCTTCAATTGATAACGACCGCTTTAGAATAACGTTGCCCGTATCGATACCTTTATCAATACGGAATATTGTTATCCCGGTCTCCTTTTCGCCCGCTTCGATGGCGCGCTGGATCGGGGCTGGCCCTCTATATTTAGGCAACAAAGATGCATGAATATTCACGGTACCTAAAGGGGGAATTTTAAAAACGCTTTCAGGCAAAATTCTAAATGCAACTACAATAAAAATATCCGCTTCCAGTTTTTTCAGAGCTCCAATAAATTCTTCCGATTTCAAATTTTCCGGCAATAAAATCGGAACTTTGAGGCTTCCGAGGTTTCCGAGGATTTTTTTTCGAGCGTAATTCACAATAGGCGAATCAACCGGCTTAAGGCCACGGCCTTTTTGTCGTGCGGGAACGCTGACAATGCCGACAATTTTATGTTTCCCCGTATATAATTTTTCAAGCGCTGGTATGCCGAACTCCGCGCTTCCCATAAAAACAATATTCATTAACTTGAGCTCCTGAACTTCTTAAATCATAATTGGTTAGGTTCTGTAGGCGAATTATATACTCGTTTAGCGTAGATAATTACCCATACAGAACCTTATCTGCCTTCAGGCAGGTTAGTCTCTGTACCCAGCCAATGGGCTACAAAATACATCAGGGGAACTTATACGCCCCCTTTTAATTGCTTTACAGCCCTCCCATGAAGTAATTTCAAAAGAAGTATTGAGAATGTATACTTTTCAAGGAAAAAGAGGAGTCACTTATGGCAGCCGAAACTTTTTCTCCCGTGGAAGATGTCGATATTTTTTGCCGTTTCTGTCAGAAAACGCTTCCCGCGCAATTAGACAGAAGTATAGCCGGCAATGGACGCACCGTCGATAAAGAGTCAACTTTTGAATATAGTTGCTCAAAATGCGGAAAAACGTTCTGCTATTCAGGGAAAGATTTAAAAGAACAACAGCAACCCTCGGAGGATGCGCAGAAACCCCGCGACTATATTCCTAAAAATCATTATGTTATTGGCGAAACTATTGCGCATAAAAAATTCAAGGATAACGGCCGGGTTGTAGGAAAAGATCACGGAACCCCTACCAGAATTCTAGTGCAATTTGAAAAATCCGGCCTCAAAAAATTAGTTGAAGATATTTAAATTTCTCGGGTTTATATTTCCGTGCGCATTATAAAGAATACAACGTGGCTGGTATTACTCTTTTCTATTTCGATTTTTGCCGCACAACCTGACATTATACGGTCCGACACTTCAAGGAACAAACCCGGTTTTCCCGCCGGTTTGCATTTAAACGCAAAAGGAATTTTAATACAAGCCGGCGTTTCCGATGAATCAGTCGACACGGGAGGCGCATTGCCCGCATCTGCCGTAGAACCTTCGATTGCGGATTCCAATAAAAGCCTTCGCGAACCAACATTTTTTCCTAAGGATAATCCTAAATCCAATTCCATTGTTCAGGGTAATGCTGGTTTTAACCCCGTTTCTAACGGTTCCGAGACATTAAAAACAAAGGAAATTTTTGCTGGTCTTGGAAAATATCATAAATTCATGGGGGTCTACGGCGTCTTGTGCGGCGCCCTGGGAATTATCGGAGGGGCCATGTTGATTGACAAAGCCGATGATGCCCCTCTTGCCATGTCTTTCATTACACTCGGAGGATTTTCCATAGGATTCGGCCTCTGGGAAATAAATGTCGGGGAAAAATTGCTCAATTATGGGACCGCCGCAAAATAAAGCTCTCTAATTTTTCCGAGGACGCGCTATCCACTGACTTCAATTTTTATCCTGAAAAGCGACTCTCCATCGTTTAATACTTGTTTAAAAAAGATATAAAATTCCTTGCCCACAATATATGAATCTTCCGAAGCATCGGGGTTCGCTGAAACAAATGCTGAATACGTTTGGCCGAATCCGGGTCTGCATTGGCCGTCTGGACTGGCCAGAATCTTAGGGTTTTCCCATCGAATTCCATCGATGGATGAATATAAGAGCAGGGCCCCACAGTCCGAATTAATGGTCATTAAATAGAGCCCCAAAGGCTTGCAAAAAGCGGCGTCGGCATGACTGTCGTATCCTCTGTTTGATTGATACCTGGCTAAAATCGGCGCGCCTGGCCCGCTTCCGGCCAATGCGCCGTCGGTCCAGACATTGCCCCCCATCCATTTTTGCCATTTATTTACTTTATAATTAAGGGCACCGGCCAGAACTTCGGAAATTTTTGCGCGGGCGACGCTGACCTGGTACGAATTATCGGTTGGACTGTTATGCTCGTTAAAGTAAACATAGAATGAATCATTCGTTTTGTTTACAACAAAAGGAATACCGGCAATATTATGCCTGTCAAATCCCGTTCTTTCTTTTCCGTAACAGAACTCGTTAGTGGCGTTGGCGGGCCCGAAGATGGATTTGCATTGAACAATATCGCCGCAGAAATGCCACGATAAACCCGCATCGGGCCCTGCCGGAGAATATGCAAGGCTGATGGAATAACTGCAGCGAGCATAAAATGCGCATAAATCCGACTGGCCCTTAGGTCCGCGTTCCACGTGGACAAAACCCAGAAGGTCGCCCGGCTTCACGCCGGCCGGAAGCCCCCCATTTCCGCTTATCCTGAACACGTTCTCAATTGTCCTTCCTTCCGTAATTACGGCATATTTTTCCATCCAGCAATCGGCCGAAGCTATAGAAGCGTCGTGGTTTAAAAGAGGATTGTTTAACGGACCATGGTATTTATCGATCCCGTTTGCGTTTGATACAAAGAAATCCACTTGATAATTATCATGGCGGCGCACTACCCAGGGCGAACCGTCAATAAAACAATGTCCGCCGTTAATCCCCTTGACTTGCGCCAGGCTATCGCAGACCATTTCCGGCATACCGATGCTAATCCCTGACGCACAGGCAAAGCCCGGCATGGCAAATACCGCTGTAAATGAAACTATTGCTATCCTGCCAATGAACGCAGCAAACATTTTATTGGAAACCATAAGCGCCACTTGTAAAACTTACAGCATTTTTACAATTAGAAAAACTTGTTTTTAAGCTGACCATAAAATACTTCAAAATATATGGAAATCTTGCCCGAATTATATGATATCAAGTATATTTAAATGATTTTTCTTGAATATTAAAATAGATTTCAAGTATTAAGGAGCTTGTGTGAAAGATAAAATTCATCCTAAATATGACGCGGTGACCTTTACCTGTTCGTGCGGAAACGTCATTGAAACAAAATCCACGATCAAAAGCACCCATATTGAAATTTGCAACAAGTGCCATCCATTTTATACAGGCAAACAAAAGCTGATCGACAGCGCGGGCCGTGTAGAACGCTTCCAGAAGCGGTATGCGAACGTAAAAAAAGAATCGTAGTTTCCGGATTTCCAGTTTTCCGCGGACAGAAAAGCCAATGGGCTTATCTGTCCGTTTTTCTTAACTAACAAGCGAGAGCACACTATGTGTAATTTCTTGCAATTTCTAAGGGTTTTGCCGTTGTTCGCGGTTTCATGCATGGTAAAAAAGAACAAGGTCGGCGGACAGGCCATCATCGAGGGCGTCATGATGCGGGGCAAGCAGAAAATATCCTGGGCCGTGCGCAAACCGAACGGTGAAATGGTGGTCGAGCGGTTTCCATTCGTATCTCTTGTGAAGAAGAACAAATTATTCTCGTTTCCCGTGGTACGGGGCGCCATTAATTTGTACGAATCCCTCAAGGTCGGCTACAAGGGGCTCATGCGCTCATCGGAAATCGCGCTCGATGAAGGAATAAAACCCGAGGAAAGAAACAGCCGCAAGGAATCCGTTTCCATGACGCTCAGCCTGCTCGCGGCGCTCGTGGTCAGCCTGGGGTTGTTCATGTAC
>JBAVGL010000027.1:0-7574 GCA_049684795.1 Chitinivibrionales bacterium
AGACCCCCCTGGCGCTCTTCGAAACGAAATTGAGCGACACGTCCCTCTCCGCGGCTGGCAACCTGTTCGCGGAAAAGTTGAAAATTCCATATTACCATCTTGTTGCCAACGGCGATGTTCTAGAGGCTTTTGATAAGCAACGCTATGTCATGTCCGCATGGAGATTTTTACCGCTGCTAGGTTAGGTTCTGTAGGCGAATTATGTACGCGGCATGCGTAGATAATTACCCGTACAGAACCTTATCCGCCTTCAGGCGGGTTAGACGCTGTATCTGATATATCATCGCTGCTCTACAGACTCTTTTCAGTTCGCCAAATTTAATATACTTGAAAGGGCGCCGAGGCTGTCCCGCGCCTCGCTGAAATCGGGCCGCAATTGCAGGGCTTCTTTATACTGCGATACCGCTTCCCGGCCTCGGCCGACTTTTTGCAGGCCGATGGCAAGCGCCAGATGCCCTTCCGGATTGGCGGGTTCAAGGCCGACGCCTTTTTTCAAGCAGGCGATTCCTTCCGATTTTTTACCCAAAAGTAAATAGATCCTTCCCAATTCAAGATTGCTGAGCACGTCATTGGGCGCGGTCCGAAGCGCGGCTTTGAACTGGGCGACGGCCTCGGGATATTTTTTTGTCTTCGCGTAGGATTCGGCGAGGTTATAGTGGGCGAACAGGTCGTCCGGCGCGAGCCGCAGCGCCGCCTGATACTGTTCGATGGCCTTTTCAAAATTTTCCCGCTTGAGGAAAATGTTCCCTTTGTTGACACGGGCTATTTCAAATGACGAATCCGCCCGTACCGCCGCGCCGTAGAACTCCGCGGCGCCGTCAAGCTTTCCCCGGGCTTCCTCAATATTACCGAGGCTCACCAGGGCCCTGACGTTTTTAGGGTTCAGGCGCAGCACCTCATGAAACTTAACCGCGGCGTTTCCGGTGTCGCGCGCGTCCAGAAACGCCATTCCCGCCCGCCACAGCGAAACGTCGTCGATGAATTGCGGGTCGATCCGCGCGATGGACTTGTGACTGGCATAGACGAATTCCGGGATATTGGCCGCTCTGTCGGGAGACGTCAAATTATCAAGCAGCACGGCGGGCGCATCGTTGCCCTGCTCGTCGACATGGGTGAGATAAAGCTGCGTGTAGGGTGAATTTCCCTTGGACGCGAACACCAGCCACCGGCTGTTCGACGACCAGCTGTGCCAGGAGTTCATGAGGTTAGTATTGCATTGCATCAGGCGGGGTTTCCCGCCGCTTGCGGGCAGGGTGTACAATTTGCTGTCGGGTTGGAGCAGCATGAAGCTTTTTGCCTGGCAATACACGATCCATTTCCCGTCGGGCGAATACCGGGCGAAAAAGTTGCTCATGCCGTTGCCGGACGCCCCGGCAAGCGGCTCCGCGCGTCCGCCTTTGCCGCCGTTAAACGGGATGCGATACAGGTCGTAGGCAAACAGCTTCTGATCGGTCAAGAACTCGGAGCACTCCTCCGGCGTCAGGAGCGCCTTGGTCTTGTCGTGAAGGCTTTTCAAATGATACACGGCGCTTCGGGCAAATACGATGTATTTCCCGTCGGGACTCCACGACGGATTGGACTGCACGAGCGCGGTGTCGTCGGCCCCCGGAAGCGCGGCAAAGGTCCTGGCGTCCCTGAAATAGACCGCGAGGACACCCTGGATGGGAAAAAACAGCTGGGAAAACGCAAGGTCGGGCTTGGCCAGGAAGACCGAACGGTCCTTGACCGTGCTCACCACGAAGCGTCCGTCGGGGGAGATCTGCGACAGGAGCCCGAACGTGGGGTTTGCGGGGTCGCGCTTGTAATCGCTCCAGGTTATGATGTCGCTTGTTGTCAACTTCATCCGCTCCGCGATGTCGGTGATGGTATACGCGCCTTTATCGTTCGCGTAATCCACGTCCATGGCAAGCGTTTTGCCGTTGACTGAAAACGAATGGCAATTCCCGCAGACCGGCAGGTCCTCGAGCACCACCGGAGGCTGGCGTTCGTCGGAAATCGCGCCGAACCGCCACCTTAGCCGCGAAGGGTCCTTGACCGCTTCGCTGAACGGCAGGATCACGTCGCGGTAAAACAGGGGATTATCGACGGGGTCTTTAGACGTTGTAAAGGAGGTCCTGTCGCCGCACACGTTTCGCGCGCCGAGGCCTCCGAGGCCTTGTTTAAAACCGACGATCGTGACGCGCGCGGCGCGGACGGCGGAAAGTTCTTTAATTTTTTTCCATACCTGCCGCTCGGGGCGCCACCGCTGCTGGTGAACGCGAAACTTCCAATTGCGCCCGATACCGTCAAAACCTACGGCAATGACCCAGGTATTGTCAACTGTCCTGGCGTCATTCCAACGAAAGGTCGGGGCGACCAATTCGGGCGGGAAAATCGTTCGGTTTAGAGGATATGTAATCGCGAGGCCTTTGGCCGGGCTTTTTTCGAAGGACCTTACAAAAGCGTCATTGCCGAAAAGATTCAGCGCAACACCAATCGCAAGCGCCGCCAAAATTGCAATCGCAACCACCGACGCTATAAATTTCTTTTCCCCGCCTTGTTCAATGGACATCGTTATTGTCCCCTTTTTTGCCGTTGACGAAAAATCATTTCTCCGACAAAATAATTCTCAGGACAACAAAGGTACTGTAATAAAAATCCAACAAGAGCGGGATGGACTTGTTCCGGGCGTAATGGTACAATTTTTATATATGAAAAGCGCCGCTTTCTTAGGGTTATTTGCAGTCGCCGTTTTCATCGGCCATTTGTGCGCCTCTGGCGCCTCGGTCGCGGCCCTTGCCACGCAAAGCAGCATTACCAAAGACAGCATCACCTGGACGTTTTCCCAGGCGGTTCCGGTAGGCCAGTTTGTCAATGGAGATTATTACGTGGTGGGCCCGGTGACCGTCACTTCAATCTCGCCCGCCCCGCAAACGTCCGCTCCGTACGAAAACGGGTCGGTTCTGGACTTGCCGACCGCGGATGGGAAAAGCGCTTTTGACCAGCGGCTGAACGACGGGAGCGACGAATCATGGTGGTTCAACGCGAGCGAGCGCGTTTATCCTCCCATTTCCCTGAAACCGGGAGACGCGCTGGTCTCCTCGGTGAGCTTGACCGCCGCTCAATACCACAATGTTCCAGAAGTGATGCGCTCCGGCGACCAGAGCATAAGCCCGGTGGCCAGCGTTTCCGTTCTCACGGTGTTGCAGGCCGCCGTATCATCCGACGCTTTCCGTCCGTCGTATTGCGACCGGAAACAGACGATTTACCATGCCGATTCCCTGCAGCGGCAGCTTCTGCCGTCCCTGGCGCCGCCCAGTCCGGCCGCGACCCCGGCTCTCTCGCAGTTTGAGACCTGGTTCCGAAGGCCGTGGATCGATATGAACCCGTTCCTCTTTGACGCTCCCGCGGAGTATATGCCGTGTTACGGCGCATACGTGGGTTTTGCGGTTTCGTATACGGGATTGCTCCTGTCGCTTAACTTCACGCCAGCGCAAAAAGTGAACCTTACCAATTACTTTGTCCAGTACGGCATCGATTTATACGGCTGCCTGAAAGCCGGGTACGGATGGCCGGCTTTCGGAGGGCACCGCAGCGGAAGAAAAATGCCCATCGTTCTCGCGGGCATTTTGCTGCAAAATGATTCGATGAAAAACGTGTCCACGTATTATCCCGATCAGTTCGGGGAGGACATGCAGACGGTGTATATCAATATGCTCCCGCCGGCGGGCAGTTATACCAAGGCATGGCAGGGCGCCACGGTGATTTACGGGGGCCATTACGGCGTCCACGCGGACGGGACGCCGGTGAGCGCCGGACTCTACGGTCCGTATGAACAGCTTCAGCCCAGGAATTGGCCGCTGCTTACTCCAACCGAGCAACTGGGCGAAGCGTACCGGCGTTGCTGCACTTCAATGTGCTGGATCGGCGAGGCCTTGACCATGCATCTTCTGGGGGCCGAAGCTCTATGGAACCATCAGGCTTTTTTTGATTACGCTGCCCGGTGGATGTGCGAAAACGATTCCGCGGCAATCGATACCATCAAGGCGCAAAGCGGGTTTGATTATAGCGCCTCATGGGACCGGCAGCAGCAGACCGCCGGAGTAATGCAAGGGGAGTTTCCTCAATACACTTTTATTGACGATATGTGGCGGAAGTATAATCCGTGCGGCTCAACCATGGGAATCCAAAACGCTCCCGATCGGTCCGTGCCGTCTCATCCGGCCCTTGGCATCTTTTTCAACCGCGTCAATTCCACGGTCACAATCGGCCTTCCGGATTTTTCCGCTCCTTTTGACGTGGAAATTTATTCGCTCACCGGCGCACAAGTGGCGTCTTTCCGCCAAGTCAAGAAGAGAAGCGTTGTTTGGAACGCGGCGAATGGTTCAAGCGGGTTATACGTGATAGAGGCCCGCGCGGGGGCCCGTGCACTGATCGGGCGGATGCAATTGATACGATGATTCGTTAAGAAATTACGACCATGCGTCCAGACCGTCTTTGCCGAGCCGTTCCACGATGTCGCGCACTTCCTGCTCACGGTCTTTCGGGCATACGAGCACGGCGTCTTCCGTATCCACGACGATCATATCTTTCAGGCCGATAGTGGCGATCAGGCGCTTTTTGCCGAACACCAATGAACCGCGCGTGTCGATCCCCACATGCGATCCGACGATAATGTTTCCGTTTTTATCGGTGGAGAGCAGCTCGAAAAGGCTGCCCCAGCTTCCCACGTCCGACCATCCTATGTCGACGGGAATGACCGCCACGTCTTTGGCTCCTTCCATTATTCCATAGTCAATCGTCTCCTTGGCGACCTGGGGCCATACGCGATTGATGGTCGCCTGGTAATCGGGCGTTCCCAGCGCGGCTTCCACCAGGCTTAATTGCGCGTAAAAATCGGGCATTTGACGCTTAAACTCTTCAAGAATACGGTCAACACGCCAGATAAACATGCCGCTGTTCCAGGCGTAATCGCCGCTTTTCACCATTGACGTTGCGGTTTCCTGGTCGGGCTTTTCAATAAAGCGTTCAACGCCGAAAACCGGAAAATCATCCACGGTAGCAAAGTTTTTGCCTTGCTTTATGTAACCGAAACCGGTCGAAGCGGACGAAGGTTTGATTCCCAGAGTCACCAGATGACCGTTCGCCGCGACCTTCGCGGCAAACGCCAGCGCTTGACGGAAGCGAGCCGTGTCCTCGATAAAATGATCGGCGGTGAGCACCGCCATCGTGGCATCGGGGTCTTTTTTCCTCAAGTGGATGGCTGCAAGGCCAATTGCCGGGCCGGTTCCCCTGCCTATAGGTTCGAGGATAAAATTGTCCGGCGGCAATTCCGGCGTTTGCCCGGAAAGGACCTGATAATGTTCGTCCCGCGTCACAACCACGATCCGCCCAGGTCCGAAAAGCGCCGTTATCCGGTCGACCGCATGATTGAGCATCGTGCGCTCTCCGATGAGCTTAAGCGCCTGTTTAGGACTTTTTTTCCTGCTCAGCGGCCATAGTCGCGTGCCGCTGCCTCCCGCCATGATCACTGCATGGTACATTGTGGCCTCACAGTCATTTTTAGCATTATGCACTTTAATATAATTTTGATAGTATCAACACGTCATGATATACTTTGAAAAAAATATATAATTGGCGCCTTTGCCGGGGATGCGCCGCTTCTTCTCCATCGGAGCGAAGAAAAAACGCCCGTTTAGCCGCATTGGGCTCATAAAAATTGACAATGCGGTGTTTACTCCAAGGAAACACTTTTTTTACCGCCCTGTTGTGTGGTCCCGCCATTGTTGGTATATTTGTTAAAGTGAAGAAACATCAATCCCTTTAACGAAAGTGCGGACCGTATGGTTGACCTGGTTATTCAATCAAACGACCATAGGCAGTCACTGCGCAAGTCCACGAATATTGAGCCGTTACTCTTCAGTCCGGAGGGGCGGGAAGATGTTTTACGTGAAACGGTGGTTTCCGAATGGTTTGATTTGGGGAAAAAGGAAATCAAAAATATCATGACCTATGTGGAATCCCACGGCGGCTATTTGAACCTGCGGTACCGCGCCTTGGATTTTGCCTGTGGAATCGGGGAAACCACGCGCGCGCTTTCGCCGTATTTCAGCTATTGCTATGGAGTGGAATTTACCGAAAGCCTGGCAAAAAAAGCCAGGGAACTTAATGAAGACTGCCGGAACTGCGTTTTCTTATCGAATACCGAGAAGCATTTTAGATTGTTTCCCAACGATTATTTCGATTTTATCCATGTAAACGCCTCGCTGCAATATTTTGAAAAAAAGAAAGTGGTAAAATCATTTATATCGGAATTTGTGAGAACGCTCGCGCCGCGGGGGATATTGGTTTTTCAATTGCCCTGTTATATTCCGTTGAAACAGAGGGTTCAGCCGAACAAGTCCCTGAACATCATGCTTAAATTGCTCGGGTTTAACAAAAGGTATATCGTTGAAAAATTGAAACTGCATCCTGTCAAGTCGATCTTTTTCCCGGAGAATGAAATCGGGGGCGCGCGGCGGAGCATGAACTCGACGGCCTTTTGAAAAACGCCGCATCGCGACCCGACAACACGCAATTGTCCATCGAAGACCACCGCTTTCATGATTAGAATATAAAATAGACGCTCCCAGCTTAAAAGATATTATGGGGTTTTCACCACATTCCAAGCCGCGTGACGGCAAGGCTTCTTCCGACGGCAGTTTCGAAATCATCCACCAATCTCTTGGCTTGATAACCGTTACTTATTATTTTCTTGTAGCGAACGAAAAAATCGAAAGGCATAATTTTTGCTTCTTTATGGTGCAAAATAAATAGATAGTGGGTGAAAATGAAAAACCGTGTAAAAATGATGTTATTATTTGTTGCATGCGGAGTGACGGGCTTATACTCCGCCGTATTCGATGAGTCGTATGATGGTCCGGAGGCATGCATCTCCTTTTACAAAAACGGCGAATATGAAAAGGCCCTGGACTGCCTGACATTAACGCTGTCCCACACGCTCAATCGCGATGACAGCATCACCATTTACAAATACCTCGGGTTCTCGAATGGAATGCTGGGCAGGATCAATCAGGCCAAGGAAAATTTTAGCAGCGCGCTGAACAAGTTCCCGCGCATGCAAATCGATACGCTGGAGTGTCCGCCCAATATCAGCATCATATTTAATCAGGTGAAGCTGGAACGAAAAATCGGGAAACACGACACCGTAACGATTTTTAAGAACGGCGAGATAATTCGGAAAAAAAATCCTCTGGTTCCCGTTCTGTTATTTACCGTAGCGGTAATATCGGCCGGCGCCGGGGGATATTATTTATATTCCGGTAACACGTACCATAATCAATACCGCGCTCTCGACACTCCCGACCAGGATCTTTTGGACCAATACTATAACAATTATAAGAATGCCTACACAAAAAGCGCGGTGTGCTTCGGGATTTCGGCGGTACTTCTGCCGGTTTCAACGTACCTGTTTTTAAGGAAGGGGCCCGTTTCCAAACATATTGCATATTCAAATATGCATGGAATACCGTCGCTCGTCTATTCTTTTTAGATACTGTGTCTGATTTATCTACGCGCCTTGAGTAGATAAATCC
>JBAVGL010000028.1:0-8253 GCA_049684795.1 Chitinivibrionales bacterium
CGAGTCGAACGCCCCGGCCGTCTTCGACACATCAAATAATTTTTCAGGGGTATGGCATCTGAATGAAAACCCCGGCAGCGGTCAAAATTCCATTAAAGACCGGACTGTTAATAAATACGATGCGTCACCAAATGGTGGAATGGACAATACAAACAGTGTGGAAGGGATCATCGGGAAAGCGATCCATTTTGATGGCGTTGGCGAGTACTTGATAATTAAACGGCCCATCCAGGATGATTTTACCGTTGGGTTCTGGATGAGGGCCGATTCGCTCAGCCCTACGGGAACGCAATGGTGGCAAGGCGACGGCCTGGTTGATGGTGACGTCTCAACTCCCGAACCGCAAAATGATTTTGGCGTGACCTACCTCAATAATAAACCGGTATTCGGGACCTGTTGCCTGGACACCACGTTGCAGGCAAGCGTCCTGGTGAATGATGCGCAATGGCATTATGTTGTTGCAACCCGCATAAAATCGAGCGGCGTCAAAACGATATTCGTTGACGGAAAGAACACCGGAAACCAGACCGGGACGACAAATTCATTAACCGGTCCGGACTCCCTGTGTTTCGCCAAAGTGCTTGCTAACATTACCTATTTTAAGGGATATCTTGACGAAATTCAAATTTCCAAAATCGCCCGTTCCGCGGATTGGATAACGCTATGTTATATGAACCAGAAGGAAACGGACGCTTTAGTTGTGTTTAAACCTTAAAGAGCGCTTTCGATAAGGAATTATCAAGAGAAAACGGCTCAATTTAAATTGATAAAAAGCCCCGCCGATCTCGCCTGTGGCTATTCGAAGATTTTTATTTTGAACATCAACCTTAGGGTAAATCCTCATGATAAATGTATCATATTGGATATATTTGATGTATCATTAAAATGAATTAAATATAATACTATTAATATTGTTTAAATGTTGTATCGATCTTAAATATCAATTAGATATACATTATTCAATCAATTATGATAGTATCATTAAAAAAATAATTATGACATTAAAAGCATAATTTACTATATTAACTGACACACACTATGAAAACTCTTCCTAAATTTATCCTGATGCGGATATGACTACCTCTGATCGTCCGAATGTAGGGTGCGCTTTAACCGATGTAGCGTGGCCCGATGTTTCCATCGCCGAAACGGCGGTATTTGCATCGAAAAATATTAAGAATGCGGTCCAGAATTGGGACTCATTGAAAATGGTCTTTTCAAACGGACAATATAAACCTGCCTCGACCAGTTTCTTGTTCCCTCGATCTGCAAATCCCCTTGATATTAAGATATTCGATATGAGGGGAAAAATTGTCCGTGAATTTCATGTTTCATTTATATCCGGCGGTTCATCAATTATCCAATGGAATCGCTTGGACATTATGGGAAGAATGGCGCCCGCTGGGAATTATACGATTAAAATGCTGGCGAACAACTTTGAACAAGCGATCATAATAGCCGTCGGAAATTGATAACGCAGAAAGGATAGAAGTTCATGACAAAATCAGCATTCGTTCTTATGGCCGCTTCTGTCCTCTGTACGGGAAGAATGTCAATAACCGCCGGAGCGGCAAATGACACCATTAATGGGTCCGTCATTGATTCAATGTCGAATGCACCTATTGATTCGGTGAATGTTAGCACGGAAGGCGTTTCCACGCAAACAATGTCCACAGGCTCCTTCAAACTGGTGATACCCACGACCGGCATCCCGCGATCACAGAGGCAAAAACAAGAACCTATGGTGATGTGGAACGCTCGAAGCAATTATTTCTCATGGTCCGGAAACCTGGGTATGGTTTCCTTGACGGTTCAAAACCTTTCAGGACGCATAGTGGCCCAAAATCGCCCTGAGAATAATGTTGCGGAAAGCAAACTGTCAATCGCAAGCCTGCCTCAAGGCGTTTATCTGGCGACCGTCGTGCTGGAATCGAAAGTTGAGGTCTGCAAAATTGTAAAATTCCAGGCCGGAATGGATAATTCCTGCAGGATCGTTTCCGGTTCCGGCGTCCTTGCGAAATCCATGGCAACAACCAAATCACATGTGGTGACCTTCAACAAAAACGGATATCGACCCGATACTTTAACGGTTGCCGCGAATACTTCATCGATGACCATGATAACGGCAAAATTAGCGAGCGCTTCGGCGTTTACCGTTCTTTTTGAGGGGACAAACCTTGACAACTGGACCTATGGCAGCAACACGTCGCTTCAGGTTCAGGACAGCGCCATACAAATGACCGGATGCTGGTGCATGACCTGGTCAAAATTGACGTATGATAATTTCCGGCTTTTCGTAACCTGCAGGGTGGTCAATACCGATTATACGAGCAATCCCGGTTCGGAGCACATGGGCATCGGCATTTGGGGAGCGCCGCGCACGGATTTCGTGCCCGCCGGATGTCTTGAAATCACGCCGCAAAATTGTTGGTTATGGGATTATATAAATAATAACGGCCCTAATACCAACCAGACATGTATGCAAACAAATGGGGGAGGAACGACCGGCTGGAACAATTGGAAGACGACCGAAATCCTTGCCAATTTAAAAAATGGGACCGTTAAAACGGCTGTTGACGGAGTTTTCATGACGAATTATAAAGCAGCGAATCCTTCCATTTGGCAGAAAGGGCCCATCGGCCTGCAAGACCACGGCAGTAACCCCGTTGAATATAAAAACATCAAAATAGAGGTCAATCCCACGGACACTAATTTGACAAGCGTAATAAATTGAAAGACGAAATTGATTTAAGGGAATTAATTCATTGTACCAAATAAGGTGGAGCGATTTGATGAAAAAAATATTATTCTTTGCAAGCGCCGTTCTGTTTCTTTTGAAATTTTCCGCGATGGCCGATACTATTTCGGGGATCGTAACGGACTCGGCGACCGGAAAACCGTTGGCCTATGCGCGCGTCTATACGGATTCCGCGCATAAAGTTTATACCGATTCGCTTGGAAATTTTTCATTCAATACCGACGGGACCGTCGGTATTGTCGATCCGAATGTCCTAGGGACGAAACATGTTTCCTGGGAGCCGAATTCGGGGACGTTTTTTTTAGCGGGAAATTCGGGAGCGTTGAGCATTCAAATCAGAAACATGCAAGGCGCTATCGTGGGAAAATTCTCCTCTCTTAATTTAAACGCGGACTCAAGGCTTTCACTTGCCTATCTGCCGAGAGGAATTTATGTGGCCTCCATTACCGCTGGAGGGGGGACCTCAATCAGGAAAATAATGAATATGCGGGGAACTTCCCTGAATTCGTTCCAGATGCCTGTCCAAAATGGTTTCGCTGGTCTTGCCAAACTTTCCGCCGAGAAGGCGACCACCGTACTCAATTTCCATAAGTTGGCACATTATGACGTGTCAAAAACCGTAACTGGCCCTCAAACCGGTTTGTCCATAAAATTACAGGAAAACTTTACGGATTCCCGCTATGACTATTTATGGGCAGGGGAATGGCAAGGCGGCGAATCGCCGGGAACGCAGAAAATGTACATTGTAAGGGGCGGAAAAGTCGAATGGACCTATACCGAACCGCTCATTTGTGAATTCGACGATACGTGGATGCGCTCGGACGGGACCATTGTGATGTCCGAACGACATGGCGCGCGCGAAATAAAAGGTGAAAAAGACACCAGCACGAACTGGTATGTTTACCAAAACGTGACAGGGGCTGGCCAACAGGGCGAATTACACGTCATGCAGCCAATCGGACTCGACAAGGTTTTCTATATAGTCAATTTAGGGACATATTCAACTGGGCTTCTGGTCAATACGAAAACAAAGGATACGTTAAGACAATGGAGAATTCCCGGTAACCCCACGAATACCTCCATTCATATGAACTTTCGACATGCCCGCATAACAAAAGGTGGGACCATGCTCTGCGCGCACATGGATTGGGGAAGGATATGCGAATACGATACATCGAACATGAAGCTTTTGTGGGTCGATTCGACAAACGTGGGTGGAAATCCTTGGTCGGTCGTGGTGCTTCATAACGGCAATATTCTGGTCGGGGGAAATGGGAACGGATGGGTGCGTGAACTGACCAGGACCCACCAGATGGTCATGAATATCCAGATAAGCAGCTTGCCCGGCGTTACGTCGGTCGGAAACGTCCAGGAAGTTTCACGCTTGTCAAACGGCAATACGATCGTCAGTTGCAACGGCGGCAATTTTCCGATCATGGAAATCAACGGGACGACCACAGGAACTATTGTTTGGAGACCCAAGCTTAACCTTGGCATCGGTACTGATTTTCAAGTGCTTGACCCCGATGAAGGCGTGCCGGAAAATCCCGGAGATTTGATGCGATAATACAGAATAACAAATGGATTCGAATTCGGCTGGCGGAATTATTAGCTTTCTTTACAAGCAATTTTTGAACGTTTGGAATATATTATTATTCTGTAACATTAACGATAATGTAATTCACTTAAGAAGATGTTTAAAAGGAGAGACCTATGAAACACAATTACCATTTAATGAAAGTCGTTTTTTGCACTATTTTAACGTGCGCCTGGGTTTGTACCGTTTTTGGCCAGGACACCATTCCGCGCACGGGACTAAAGCTCTGGATAACGGCGGACAGCGTGCATATGAAAGGTGCCGAAGTTGATACGCTCTACGATTTGAGCGGGAGCAACAATTCGCCGATACACAGCACTGACCAAGGTATCGTCACGACCGTTCCGACCATCGTGAAAAATGCGAACAAGTATAACGGTCACGCGGTTATGCATTTTTCGGGAAGTTACACCGGGTTCGGCTTTACCCGCATAACGGGCATCAGATCGGTGTTCGCGGTTTTGTTCAAGGATTCGACTTCATGCGAAATTAATGGCGCGTATGAGACGCCCGGCGCGTGCTGCGACATCTCGCCGAAATTCTGGTTGGGGGACGTCGATGGCTCGACCAATTTTCACGCGGACCACGGCTGCTGCATTTTCAGAAATGACATGGGCGAAGTCTCTCCTTGCGTGGCCCAGACCGGTTTTGTAACAATCAATGGCGGACCGAAAATAGCCCAACCCGCGCTTACCTTCATGCCTTTTCACCTTGGAGTTCTCACCGTTCTCGCATCGTGCGGCGTGCAGGCAAGCGTCATAGCGCGGGACCGCACCATGACGGACCGGTCGTTTCAGGGGGATATCGCGGAAATCCTTATTTACACCACGGTAATTGACACCACGACGGCCAAGAATATCGCAAATTATTTGATGGCAAAGTATGGCATCAGCGGAAAGACGCCGGTCACCCCGAAAAGGGGTTTTCTTGGTCAACGGGAGGTCGCTCCCGTGGTTTCTATTTCACGAACAACCGGTCAGAGCATAAAGCTCGGCCTTACAGGGACAGGGAAGTATTCGCTGAGCATCAATAACAGCCAGGGACGGACCATGCTCCGGAAAAACGGGGCGGCTCCCGATGTAATCGTTTTAAAGGCGGCGGATTTGCCCAATGGTTTTTATTGTGTGACCGGGAGCGTTAAAAAATCACCGGTACGTCAAAACATAGCCATCGTTTGGTAATCGACATTTATTTGAAATTCATCATTAAACGCTTTTAGAAAAATGCTATGAAATTGTCCCGCATTTTTTTGTGACGGGTCGAAACCTTAACGATAATGTAAATTCTGATCACGCGTGTTTGTTAAGCCGAATTTTTAAATAAATATTTTAATGTAAGAGGCGGTTGTATGAACAAAAAAATGGTTATTTGCCTTGCAATAGCGCCTTTGTGCGCTACAATTTTTGCCGGAAGGACGGGTGTTGCGCCTTCGGCGAATAGTCGGCTAGATGTGCTTGCTAAAAAATCTGCGGCGGCCCCATCTTCCCGATACGCGGGGATGAAAAAAATCTCGACCGGTGGCGCGAGCTATTTAATGGGATTCGCCACTGGCGCGGACAATTCATGGTCATGCGTCATGGGGCAGCATAAAGTCACCTTTACGCATGATATTTACGTCGACACTACCTTGGTAACGCAGACGGATTTTAAGGCGCTAATGGGTTTTAACCCGTCGGGAAACACGAGCGGCCTCGCGGGGCTGCCAGTCGACCAGGAAACATGGTACGACGCCGTGCTTTATTGCAATGCCCGAAGCAAACGCGATGGTTTGGACACGGTTTATTCGTATACGGCAAGGACCCTTTCCGGACAAAATACCGTTGCCCTGACCGGGATTTCGGATACCGACAAAATATTGATCGATGGGTATCGGCTGCCGACCAATGCAGAGCAGGAATATTTAAAAGGGGCGGGAACAACCTCGACGTATTTCTGGGGCGAAGATGCAGGTCAAGCGAGTACTTACGCATGGTATTCCGACAATTCCGGCGGGCAAACGCATCCAGTAGCGCAAAAGAAACCGAATTCTTTGGGATTATACGATATAACGGGCAATTGTTTCCAGTGGGCCGGCGATTGGGACTCAACCTACTTAGTCAAGGACCAAATCGATCCGCGCGGGCCAATGTATGGAACATTGAAAGATTGCGGTCCGGTTAATGCCCCCATGATCGCGCGGTGCGCGGGCGGCGGGTCCTTCAGCAGCGACGCCTCGGCGCATGAGCGCATTCGCTACCATTTTAAATGGACGCCAAACGGCACCGGAAGTTATATCAGGGAACTTGGCTTTCGGTGCGTTGCCACGATCATGGAAACGCCTATTCTTGAGAAAAGCAATTCTTCTGGAATGTCAAGCTCCTGTAATCTCGATAAGGTCATCCGTTTGGCATCCGGCGATATTCAATTGAGTTTCCGGACTACGACGGTTTCTGCGGTTCGTATTGCGTGCTACAATGCGCTTGGAACGCTTATGGGCACGGCCGTGATTTCCAATCCTCGCGCCGGTTCAAACGAATTTGTTGTTAAATTCGGTCTATCAAGCGGCATGAATTTTATTCGTCTTGCCCAGGGAGGGATTACCGTTACAGGCAAAGTTATTGTCATAAACAAATAATCAAAATCATTACAAGAAAGGGGTGTGGTTATGGTTCCCTTTAAAAAAAGACTTTATTATGCCGTGCTTACCGCAATCATTGGCTGCTCGTGTGTATTTGGAGCATCATTCGGAACGACAGCGGCATGGCAAGTGTCGGGCAAGGTCACGGATGTTCATGGAAATGTGATTGGAGGCGCCCAGGTTTGCGTTCAGGGAAGCGCCACCGGCTGTGTGACAACCGCGACGAACGGCACGTTCACCCTCAGCGGTAATGCCGTAGGCGTGAGGCTCGATCCCTCCATACAACCCTCTGAAAAGGGCGTTAATCTGGAAGAACGCAGCGGAAAACTGTTTCTGAACACTCCCGGCGCTCTGAAGGGAAAGCTCGGATTGTTCGATGCGAGCGGTTGCAGGTTAGCGGTTGTAAATGATCTAACCCTTGTACAAGGCGCCAACCGTCTGAATTTTCCAGCATCTCGGCTATCATCTATCATGCTGTTGCTGCGGCTTTCCTGCGGCGCTTTAGAGGCGACCTGGAAAATAATTCCGGGAGGAATCGGATCATCAACGGTGGTGGGAAGGGTCGACCAGCCTGATGCGCTTTATAAGGCGGCCGCGGCTTCCTTTCCGGTTATTACGGCAAGCAAAAGCGGCTATACATCGCGCAATTATTACGCCACGAGCGATGCGGACGCTCAGGCATGGATACTCCTTGCGGCAACCGGGGACGATAGCACGTATAGATTTGAGGGAACAAGTTATCCGGCGACGGCAATTCCGCCCAACGTTTTGTTCGGACAGGCCAATACTTCTTCGTGTCCCACGGCCTATGCCGGAAAAAAAATCGGTGAACTTCTCGGTTATGGAGTCAGCAATTGTTGTGGCGCGATAACATTCCCCTTTATTTACGCGCCGAAAGACTCAACCTACCTTATTACGTTCAGCTATATGTGCGCCGGTGGCGACAACGACGGCGACGCAAACTGCGGCGGTACGCTCGGCACTAATGGAGGGCTTGGTTGCAGGCCCATACAATTCGTAATAAACGGCGATTCGGATAAGGTTGTTTTTCAGACGCCGTGTTATTCGAATACAAACTGGTGTCTTGAACATTTTGACTCGACTTCCATACCCCTCAAGGCCGGCTTGAATAGTATTCATTTATGGAGCGCAACGAGCGACATGCCTGATCTCAGCAGGATAATTATTAAAGATGGAAGAGTTTACTAAGGATAACAATAGAATGTTATTACAATGTTATTACCGAGAAAGAAAAACGTGTATAAACGCAATATCCGGCAC
>JBAVGL010000029.1:0-5059 GCA_049684795.1 Chitinivibrionales bacterium
TCGGTAACAAGTAATGCTGCGGCTTTGACGATTAATACGGCTACTTCAATTACCACACAACCAAGCGCCCAGAGCGTTTGCATTGGAGGAGGAGCGTCCTTTACAGTTGTAGCAGCCGGTTCCGGAACATTAACCTATCAATGGCAAAAAGGTGGAGCAAGTATTTCCGGAGCGACTTCCCCAACGTATTCAATTGCAAGTGTTGCGTCGGGAGATGCCGCAAGTTATACCTGCGTTGTCACAGGCGGTTGCGGACCGGTTACAAGCAACGCGGCGGCTTTATCAGTTAATGCCGCGACTACAGTAATTGATCCGACTTCAATCATAAGAACAATAGGTACTTCCGCTTCTTTCACCGTAACAGGTTCTGGTGCAGGCACCTTATCGTATCAATGGGAAAAAAATGGTTCAAATATTTCCGGAGCAACCACCGCTACATATACAATTGGAAGTGTTGCCTCGGCAGACCAAGGCAGCTATTCTTGCACTGTGGCTGGGAGCTGCGGTGCAGTTACCAGCAATGCTGCGACGCTTACGATACAATGTTCAGTTACTTATAATGGAAACGGGAATACCAGTGGAACTGCACCAGGCACAACAAATGACAATTACAATACAGATATTGTAATTTCCAATTCAGGCACTTTGGCAAAATCGGGGTTGGTTTTTGTGAACTGGAACACTGCAGCAGACGGTTCAGGAACTTACTACAATGCAGGTTCAACTCTTAGCAAAATTCAAAATAATATCATTCTTTACGCACAATGGGATGTACGAGATGCCGATGGAAACCATTATGACACAGTAAGAATCAATGGTGTAACATGGATGGTACAAAACCTTAGAACGACCAAACTTAGCAACGGTAATTCACTTGCAAATGTAACTGATGGTACTACATGGAGCGGTCTTACAACTCCAGCTTATTGTTGGATAAACAATGATTCAAACACATATAAAAACCCTTACGGAGCTCTTTACAATTGGTATGCATCATCAGCATCAACTCTTGCACCAAATGGCTGGCATATTGCGACAGAACAAGAATGGGGTTATCTTGATAGTTATGTTAATGGCGATGCAAGTGGGCTGAAAGCAACGGGAACAACATATTGGGCTTCTCCTAATTCAGGCGCCACCAATTCAACAGGTTTTTCCGCACTTGGAGGCGGATCTCGAACGAACACGGATGGTTCATTTTATAATTTTAGTTATATTGGATATTGGTGGACAAGTACGCCGGTTGGCGATGGGCAAAACGCCTATGCCTATTATATGAATTGCAATTCAACTGGTATTGCAGAATTTACCTCAGCAATTGGAAATGGTTATAGTGTACGGTGCGTAAAGAATTAATTCAGGATCTGTTGGATACCAATAGTGTAATAGTTGTTCTTTGACGATTCCGAGTTCTTTTTATCGATATCTACGTTTGGCAACGATAATATTTCCGATAAACACAATTTGAAGTACCGGCAGTAAAGTGACAATGTGTTAGTAAAGCGATTAATGGGCTTATAGCTTCCGCAGATGTCGAAGCCAGAATAATTATACTTTTGAAAATGAGCCTGTCCCTTAAATTCCCTCTTCGTTGAAGGAAAGGGAAATAAGGGACAGACTATTAAAGAAGTCGCACTATTAACCCGCCGAGGGGCGTATAAGTTTCTGTAGCCAGGAACTATCTATGCGTGCCGCGTAGATAATTCAGACACTGTAACTAATACTTCAAACCGAACCCATAGGCGAACATCGGCGTTCCGCCGGTACCGTGCTGCTCGTCGGCGTACACAGGGCCGGCGTTGATGGGAATTTGAGCGGCGGTTGCGGGCCAGGTATGGGTCAGTGTGCCGGTAAAATTGTAGGTGCCGCCGTACAGCACGTCGGCAACGCCTCCGCCTTCGGAACCGGGCAGCCAAGCCTCCACGATAGCCTGACAGGATGTAGCAGGGCTGGTAAGGAGCATAGGCCGGCCTGTAAGCATGACAAGAATAACGGGTTTCCCGCCGGAATTACTAACGCAGGTTTGAATCAGGCTGTAATTAGGGACCGCTGAAAAATTGGGGACCGTAACGTCACCCTGGCCTTCGGCATAGGGATTTTCACCGACCACAACCACGATCTTGTCCGCGCCGGAGATAGCGGTGCCGTTGGAGCTATACGTTACATTGGCCCCGCCCGCTGCCTGGAGCCCCGTCAGAATGGTCTGGCCCGCGATTGACCAGGTATTGCCCGTTTGCCCCTGCCAACTGATTGTCCACCCTCCGCACTGCGCGCCCATATCGTTTGCAAAAGGCCCTACCACCACGACCTTGTCGGTTGTTTTTAATGGAAGGGCGTTGCCGGTATTTGTAAGCAAAACCATGGACTCGCGAACGGCCTGGCGCGCGTCTGCCTGGTGCGCTGGCGAAAAAACTTGACTCCTGAGGGTAGCGTTCGAAAGGGGGCGGTCCCACAAATGCATCCTGAATTTGATGCGCAGGATACGCTTTACCGCATCGTTGACGCGGGCGATAGGGATGGTATTGTTGCCTACATCGGCCACGACCGCTTGGATGAAATTATTCGGGTTGACATTGCCCACGATCATGACCATGTCCATGCCCGCGTTGATTGCCGAAGCCACGCAGCTATTGTTATAGGCGCCGCAGGCGGTCGGCAAACCGTCCCAATCGCTGAGGCAAAAGCCGTCAAAGCCCGCTTGGCGCTTGAGGAGCGTGGTCATCGTATAAGGGTCAATAGCTTGTTCCCATGCCTTCCCATCATGCACCCATGTAGAATACGAAATCATGACCACCGACACATTCTGTCTGGCGCAGGCGGCATATTGTGGAAAATGAACTGCATGCATCGTTGAATCGGAAATCCATGCGGTGTCATTATTGACCCCGTTTTTAGTCGCCCCGTCACCGAGAAAATGCTTCGCCGACGCGGAAATCGCGCCAGTTTGCGACAGGTCGCCGTCGCCTTGCAAACCGCGGACGTACGCCGAGCCCATCTGGACATTAATCTCAGGGGTCTCGCCGAAACCTTCGAACGTGCGGCCCCAGCATTCATCCCGCACGGAAGCGATGCACGGCGCGAAAGTAAGCCTAATGCCAGTTCCCGCGCATTCCGCCGCGACGTCGCGTCCGATCTGGGCCACAAGGGCCGAGTCGTGGGTGCAGCCGAGCCCGATATCATGAGGGAAAACTGTGGCCCCGGCGATTTCAGCGGCCCCATGGACGCAGTCCTGGCCGTAAATCATTGGGATTTTAAGCCGTGAATTAGTGGTAATGGCGGTTTGGATCCTATCGATCATCGTGGACCAAACCGTTGCGGAATTTGCGGTCCCATTTATCGATGGGTCGCTCCCGCCGTTAAAAACGGACCCTACCGCCATCGAAGCGTATTGCGCGTCGGTCAACCGGTCTGTTTCTGATCCGTTGTTGATCTGCGTCTGCACCATCTGGCCCGCTTTCTCCTCTATCTTCATGAGCGCGAGCACCGAGTCGGCTTTGTGCTCGACCAGGGCCTCCTCGGCTGTCCAGGTGAGGACGATTGTGCCAAGGTCCTGGGAGGTATAAGCGGTTATGGGGACCGATTTCTGCACGTATCCCATTCTGTAAACAATTAAACTGTCAACCGTTGCCGTCGTTTTAGCGAGGGATGAACGGCCAAAACCGGGCAGGGAATTGCCGGCCGCAAGGGTTCCGCCGTTTGGCCCCATCGACATATAAGTGCCCACGAGGCTCTCCGCGCCTTTCATTATCCGGACGATATAAAGGCCGGGACCGGCTTTTTTTTGCATGAGTTCCGGCAGGGAAAGGCTGTATGATCCAGCGTCAAAGGTCCGGTCCAACAGCGTGCCGACGTCCCGTCCGGCCATGTTGAAAAGGGAAATGCGCACTTTTTCGCTTGAAGCGATTGAAAAGCAGAGCGTCGTTCCGGACACGCGCAGGGCCGAATTTCCCATGGAACCGGGCTTCGCCACATCCGTTCCAGCAAGGGTCAATGAAAAAAGCCCTCCTGCGCCGCTGAAGGTGGAGGAACCGTTTACCTGCAACGAAATCGTGGCGTTGGCGATGGAATCGACGGGCGAGTTGTTGTCAACGATGAGCCCCGTAAACGTCACAGCGGAAAAACAAACGCAATAAAAACCGAGAACAATAAGCGGAAAAATGCAATGACGCGATTTCATGGGACGGTTCTCCTTGATTAGTGGAACAAACGCATTAAAAACTAAAAATAATTAATCCCTTCCCCTTAAAAAAGGAGAAGGGAAGCAATAAAACAAACTTTTAGTATTCCGCCTTATCGAACTCCGGCATGCGCGGTCTTGATGACCATGAATCGGTTTTGTTCTCCGGATGCGATAAGCGTGGCGATATACGCGCCGGGTCGCAACCCCGAGGCGGAGACCGTCGCGATATTGCCGTTTCCGACACCCTGGGCATTAACAACCGTCCGGCCTTGCATGTCGAGTATTGTCAGGCGCCAGGCTGTACTAACAGGCACGTTGCACACTTTTATACTGGAACCTGTAAAGAAAGCGTAGCTCCCTGCCGTCCGGGCGATTGTTGTTCCCGTTCCCCGAAGCGATGTCGGGGTCGACGCGATCGTGTAACAGGTCTGCGCGACATTGACTCCGGTCAAGCACAGCTTCGGGGATTCGTTTTTAAGGTCAACGTCGTCGAACTTGACAACTACGGACTGCGTGTCACCGGGAATGAGCGAAAAGTAATTGTCGTTGTAATGCACGGGAAGAATCCTGTTACCGCTTGTGGCGCCCGTGAGCAGGAGCCGGCAGGAAATGGCGCACACTGTGCCAGTATTGACGATCTTAAGCGACACGGTGTTTTCCGTGCCGCCTTTTGTCCACGTTGCGTTGGCGGTTGCGGGCATGGTCGTTTTAGCCATGGAAAGCATGCTGCTGATGTTGGTCGCGCCATCGCTGGGAAGCCAGTAAAAATTCTTCGATACCAGGTTCCCTGACCCATCCTTGAGTTTCAAATCCAGAAAATAAGGCGTCGAGCCGGCGGTTATTGCAAAAACGTTACTCGATGCATCGGCGGCTGTATTA
>JBAVGL010000030.1:0-23300 GCA_049684795.1 Chitinivibrionales bacterium
GCTTTTGAAATACCATGCCGATATAATAGATAAGGATGTTACGGCGAAGTGTCCGTTATTTAGTCTCTGTAGCTGAATTATATACGCGTCTGGCGTATATAATTCCTGCGTACAGCGACTTATCCACTTTGTGGGTTAGTTCAAACCTCTATTCAACACAATATAATGTATAATCTATCTTAAGAGACACATTCTGTTGTATTGTTATAATTTATTGATATTTATTAAGTTAAATCGTCCAACAAGCTGCCTGAAAAACCATTCACATGCATGTTTAAATAGTACCACAAAGGCCTGATTTTGTCAATCTGAATGTATACTTTTTATACGGTTTCCTGACAGGTTGAGGCGGATTCGCGGAATTTATTTTAATGATCCTGCAATATTTCCTTTCATGATGCGTCTTTATAATCATGCAGCCAACAGAAGCTACCGTTGATCGTTCTGAATTTTTCCGAAATAATTACCGTTCTATGGTTGGATATGTCCGCAATCTGATAGATGACAAGGCTGAAACCGCCGGAGAAGATATTGTCCAGGATGTCATGGCCAGCATCTACGACAAGACCGATATTACGCGGCCCATACAAAATTTTTCCGCCTACGTATATTCCGCCCTGCGAAATCGCATTGTGGACATCATGCGCGCGCGAAAGAAAAACATTTCCCTGGACGCCGAAACGTCCGAGGAATCTCCCGTTTCCCTTGCTGAATTTCTCCATGATGCCACAAGTGACATTCTGTCGGCCATGGAAAGAAAAGAACTTCGCTCCGCGCTTTACAGGGCAATAGACAACTTGAGCGGTCCGGAAAAGGCGATAATCGTGGCAACGGAATTCGACGACCGGTCATTCAAGGAACTTTCGGAGGAGTGGGAAATACCCGTGGGGACATTACTCGCAAGAAAATCCCGCGCGCTTAAACATATCGGGGCTTTTTTGCAATCAAACGGACATACATAATTTTCAAAGGAGGACGTATGTGCATCAATAATCAAAAAGAATGCCGGGGACCGCAGTGGGGAATCTTCCGGATCATCGGATTTACCATCGGCGGTGTTGCGCTTGCCGTTTTATTCGGTTTTCTTTTCGGATGGTTCGTGCAGCTTTTGTGGAACTGGCTCATGCCGGCGTTGTTCGGTCTTAAAGAGATCGGCTATTGGCAAGGGTTCGGCATTGTGGTGCTTGCAAAAATTTTATTCGGCGGCGGTCACGTGCCTTCACATCACGGCCATCATAATAGAAAATTCTGGCATCACCATCGCAAGCATTGGGACTCTATACAAGGGGAAGACGATTGGAAACCACACGGTTCCTATAAAAACTGGAAATATTACGATCAATACTGGAGGGACGAAGGGAAAGCGGCTTTTGAGGCATACTTGGATAAATTGGATAAAGATAAAAAAGTTTGATCGATTAGTCTTAACCAGTTTCCTTGAAACCACCTCACCCCTGTGTCCCCTCTCCTTAAGTAAGGAGAGGGGAAGAGGCGAAGCGGCATGGGTGAAGTGAACACAAAATATCGGTTAGTTTTGTCTTGTCACTTTTTCCAAGCCCAAGCAAAATCTATTTTATCTCTTCTAAAAAATTGCCGATTTTTATCTCGCTTAAAATTGCCAAGGCACATATATCGCATTGGGAGGTGTTCGTGAATATAATAGAGATTAAAGGCCTTAAAAAAAATTACGCCCTGGGAAAGACCACGGTGCATGCGCTGCGCGGGGTCGACCTTGCCGTGGAAAAAGGCGATCTCATCAGCATAATCGGACCTTCGGGCAGCGGAAAAACAACGTTACTTAACGTTATCGGCTGCATCGATAATGCAACGGAGGGCAGCGTGCGGGTCGGAGACCGGGAGATTACCGCGCTTACCGACCGCCAGATCACTGATATCCGGTTGCACCAGATCGGTTTCATTTTCCAAACCTTTAATCTCATCCCCGTTCTTAATACCATTGAAAACGTGGAATTCCCCCTTTTGCTCATGAAAAAACACTCAAAATCCGAGGTCAGGAAAAAGGCCGAGAAACTGGTTGATGAAGTAGGTCTAAAAGATTATGTCCATCACAGGCCCGCCGAACTTTCAGGCGGACAGCGCCAGCGTGTGGCGATCGCCCGTGCGCTCGTGACTAACCCCGATATCGTGCTTGCCGACGAGCCTACCGCCAACCTGGACTCCGTGACCGGAGAGCAGATTTTGGACCTTATGCGCGAAATGAACCGGGTCGAAAAAACCACGTTTATTTTTTCAACGCATGACGCCAACGTGCTCAAATACGCGCGCGATGTGGTCAAAATAAAAGACGGCCTGATCGTGAAAGAGGCGTGACATCATGAACCTGATCGTTAAAATCGCATGGCGCAATATCCTGCGTCACAAAGGTAAAAGCATTATTATTGGCGTGATCCTGTTTTTGGGGGCGCTGATCATGACCGTGGGTAACGGCGTGATTTCCGGGATGGACCTGGGGCTGCGTGAAAACATCATCAATTGTTTTACCGGAGACGCGGTCATCATTTCCGACAAGCAGGAATCCGACAACGTGTTCCTCGAAATGATGGGAAAAGCCGTGGAGCCCGTTTACAATGTCGTCGACATTAAAAAGGCCCTTGACAAACAAAATTATATCTCCCGGTATTTGCCGGTGGGCAAAAACATGGCCGTGGTACTCAACGAAGACGGCGGAAGCATGGGCCACGCGCTTTTGATGGGCGTGGATTTCGAGAAATACCGCGCGGTGTTTCCCGGCAATGTCAAGCCCATCGAAGGGCGCTTGCCCGCGCCCGGGGAAAAGGGCGCGCTGGTCCCCACCGGCGCGCGAAAGCAGGCCTTCGATTTCATGAACATATGGTTTATCCCGGAAAATGAGTCGCTCCACGTCGCGAACCTTACGCCCGAGGCCCTCGCCAATAAAGGAAGTCTGAGCCTGAAAACCAGTTTGGTGCTCATGGGTTTCAACGACGACAATTCCACCAGCGACATACGCCTCGGGATAAAGGGCGTCATTAAATACAAGGCCCTCAACCATATCTGGGGCAATTTCGTCATCATGGACATTGAATCATACCGCCAATGCATGGGGTATTTCTCGGCCTCTGAAAAGGCTGTCGCGCTGCCCCCCGAGCAAAAGTCCCTTTTTGCCATGGACGACGCCAACCTCGACGACATGTTCAGCGACAACTCACTTGTTGTCAAGGACACGAAAAAAACCATCCTGCCCAAAAAAATAAGCCGCTCGACGTCTTCGGCCGTTCAACCGGTCGACGTTGACGCGGGCGCCTATAACATGGTGCTCGTTTTCTTCAAGCACGGGACGCCCCTTGACCAGGGGCTTAAAAGCCTCAACGCCGCGCTTAGAAACGACAAGCTGGGCGCGCGCG
The DNA here is from genome assembly GCA_049684795.1 of Chitinivibrionales bacterium. Taxonomy (GTDB): domain Bacteria; phylum Fibrobacterota; class Chitinivibrionia; order Chitinivibrionales; family FEN-1185; genus JBAVGL01. The sequence continues at coordinate 3,384 of JBAVGL010000030.1, forward strand.
CCGTGGGTTGGAAAAAAGCAATCGGGCCGCTCGGCAATATGGCGGTGCTTATCAAGGCAGCGCTGTTCGTATTTGTCATGTTCCTGTTTTTCGTGGCAATCATCATTATTGTAAACACGCTGTCCATGGCCGCGCTCGAACGTACCTCCGAAATCGGGATGATGCGCGCCGTCGGCGCAAAAAAGGGGTTTATTTCAAACATGTTTTTCGGAGAAACCGCGATTTTGGCGGGGGTTTTCGGCGGGGCAGGGATAATAATCGGTATCATCGCGGTCAAGCTTCTGACGATCGCTCATATCACCTCCGACAACGATATGATCCAATTACTCTTCGGCGGCGATACGTTCAGGCCTTTCCTTTCGGGCGGTGATATCGGCGTGGCTATTTTTCAACTGGCAATCGTCACCGGCATTGCGGTGCTATATCCCTTAAAAGTCGCCAGAAGCATCACGCCGCTTGACGCGATTTCACGAGACTAGGAGCCTGCTACCATGAATGTCATTTTAAAAATAAGCCTGCGGAACCTGCTTCGCCAGAAACGCAGGAACATCCTGCTCGGCACGGCAATGGCTTTCGGCACCATGATCCTGGTGCTGGCAAGTTCATTTTCGCACGGAATTTCCGACGTGCTGTTCAATAAAATCGTCGTGTATGTTGCCGGCCACGTAAGTGTTGGGTTTTCCGAAAACGGCAACATGTACCGGCAGGTTTTCCATGACGGCCCCCGGATGATAACTATCGTCAAGAAGGAACTTTCCGACATAACGCAGATCCAGGAGGCCCTGGGGATTTTTTCACGCGCCATAGGCAACGGAAAATCCGACAACGTCATCATGGTCGGCGTCGATTTGAAACAAACCATCAACGTGCAGCAATCCGAAGAGGTAAAGCGCAAGGCGCGCGAAGAATACCAGCAAAATTTTAAAATGGTCGAGGGCAATTTCTTGGACCTCAATAAACCCGGTATCGAAAACCCGGTCGCCGTCTCCCAGGAAAAAGCAAAGTATTTGAACGTTAAAAAAGGCGACGTGCTCCGCGTGCGCTTTAACGATATCAACGGCCAAAGCCAGGCAGCGCGCCTGAACGTCGTGGCCATATTCAAACCCGCCAATTCATTCATGTCGATGCCCATATTTCTGGAAGTCTCCGATCTGAAAAGGCTCGCGGGGTACGGCCCGCATGATATCGGGCAATTGTACCTGCGCATTAAAGACGCGAAGAAATTTGCGGCATTGGATGCCGACAAGCTCCACGACGCCATGCAGTCCCAGACCGCGGTGATTTTCGGCGACATGGTCTCCAAAACAAAAAATGCACAAGCAAGCGTACTCGGGTTTAAGAGCGATTCGGTGTCGCACAAGCTCCTCATCGGCTCTCTCGCCCTGGTAGCAGGTGATACCGCAGCGGCCTTTGGGAAAGACGGCGCGGTCATGGCTCAGCCGCTCGCCGCGCTACTCAATGTAAAGCCCGGAGACTCGTGCGCGGTCACTTATACCACTAAATACGATCCCCATTCAGTTACGATAAAATATCCCGTCAGAGCGGTGTTTAAACCTGCGAACGGCATGGGCGGGAGCGTGCTTCTTGTCAATGAAAAATCATTTTACAACGCATTTTACGAAAATTGGCCTAAGGACGCGCAATCATCCTCCGGTGCATATTTTCCTAAAAAAAGCGACTCATTATATTCAGCCTTTGACCCTGAATGGCTGTTACTGAAGCGCGCCCACTCAACCGATGAGGCAAGAAAGCAGATGCGGGACATGGCTTCCACGAAATTTAAGGGAGCGGTGGTGGACGTTGAATCCATGTACGAAATGGCAAGCGATGTGCTCAAGCTCGAAGGGGCGCTCAACCTTATAACGTTCGGCGCGGTTTTGGTGCTGTTCTTTATCATCCTCATCGGCGTCATCAATACGCTGCGCATGACCATTCGCGAGCGCACGCGGGAAATCGGCACCGTGCGCGCCATCGGCATGCAGAAAAAAGACGTGCGAAATTCGTTTGTGCTTGAAACGATGTTTCTCGGGCTTTTTTCGGCCATAACCGGCACGGCGCTCGCTTTTGCGGCGATGTTCGGACTCTCGCGCATCACCTTTCACGCCGAAGATAATCCAATGAGTATGATTCTTGTCAACAGCCATTTGAACTTCGTGCCCTCAACCGGGGCAACGATTTTTTATATAGCGCTCATCGTTATAATTTCCGCGGTCACCGCATTCTTCCCCGCCAGGCGCGCGGCGAAGATGCCGGCCGCCGATGCCTTGAGGCATTTTGAATAATTTTTCCGGAGGAATTCATGACTAAATGTTTGTTTGCGGCGCTGCTCCTTTCGTATACGTTTACTTTCGCGCAACCGCCCGTCACCGATATTCTTAAAAGCCTGGAATTCAATATGACCATGACCTCGGATGCCCGCGCAAAAGTCGACATCACCCAGCAAAAAGCCGGTGAAGGCGTCAAGGCGATGGAGGCGCTGTGGTACCGCCGCGACAAAGACAATTCCATTCTCATCGTCATGCTGGCCCCGGAATCCGACAAAGGCGTTGGTTATTTGCGCGTGAGCGACAACTTCTGGATGTACAGGCCCAACACCCGGACCTTTCAGCACATTAACCGCGATGAAAGCATCGGCGGATCGAACGCCCATGGCCAGGATTTTGAAAACCGCAAACTGACGGAACTCTATGAAGGGCTTAAAACCGCGGCAGGCAAGGACAGCATAGTGGAGGACAAGCTCGGCCAGATACCGGTATACAAATTCCCGATAAGGGCAAAAGTCAACGACGTCGACTATCCCCGGAAAATAATCTGGACACGCAGAGACAACAATCTGGAGCTTAAGGAAGAGTGTTATTCAAGCTCGGGCACGCTCATGCAGACAACCTATTACCAGAAATACACCCTGGTAAACGCAAAATACGTGGCAATTAAACAGCTCATTATCGACGAGTTTGAAAAAGGCAATAAGACCCTCGTCGACATATCGGGCATCGGCACGGACAAGCTTGACGACGTGATATTCACGAAGGCGTATCTGGAGAATTTGAGCAAATGAAACTCCTGTCTCTTGCTATTTTAATTATTCCAATATTCTTAAACACTTCTTCATTCGCCTCCGATCCTTCGGTTGACGAAAACGCCATGTTCTCCGACACGTCTTCGATAACATCGAGCAAGGACATTGTCGACAACAAGAAAATATCCGAGAAGGACCAGAAATCCGTAGGCCTTTCCGGCCAGATCGTCGACGCAAACATCGGCAATTTCAACCGCGATTGGTTTGATGATGTGCATCGCAGCAACCTGCAACTGTCTACCTTCGTGCTGGGCAATCTCTTGCTCGATATCCGGCTCCCGCAGGGCGCGAAAGCATTCGCGAACCTTCAAACGGAATACATTCCCCTCGACAGCGCCGTGATGGTCAGCCTCCAGGAACTCTTTATAGACGGCAACCTAAAAAACCAGGTGTTCCTCAGGCTTGGAAAGCAGGTACTGCAGTGGGGCCGCTGCGACTTTTGGAACCCGACGGACCTGATCAATGTCGAAAAGAAATTGTTCATCCAGAAAATCGGCTACCGCGAAGGCGCCTACGGCATCAAGCTCCATATTCCCTTCGGCACGACATACAATATTTACGGATTTCTTGACACACGCAAGGCAAGCTCGATCGACAGTATCGCGGCCGCCGGGAAATTCGAGTTTTTAATCGGCGGCACCGAAATGGCATTTTCGATGTGGGACAAAAAATACTGCCATCCCGTGTTCGGCTACGATTTTTCCACGCGCCTTGTCGGCCTCGACCTTACCGGAGAGCTCGCCGTTTCCGACGGCAGCAATAGTTTCACAGTGCAAGAGCAAAACGACATGCTTGAAGAAACAAAGTCAAGCGATTGGCAAACGCGCCTGTGCATCGACGTGGGCAGACAATTCAACTTCTTCGATATCAGCCAGGGGCTATCCATTACCGGGTCATTCTACTACGATAAGGGCGGCTACAACAACAACTTGTTCGCCGACACAACGCACTATGAAATTAAAAACCTAATAACCGCCGCGGGCGCAAATGTAACGCTGGTCCCTGTAACAAAAGCCGCTTTTTTGACCATGAACAATTTATATCAATTGAATGATTTTTCGCGATACTATCTTGGACTCGATATTGAAATCAGCAGGATAATCCTGAGCGCGTTAAGCGGCTATTTCAAGGTCGTCGACAATATTGCACAAAGCAGCACAATCCTCACAACAGGCATTAATTTCGTCTCGCTCAACGAATTCTTCACCGGCCTCATGATCAACGGTTATTTCGGGCCGAAAAACACCGAGTATACATTCCTAAACCAGGCGATGACGGTGCAGATAACGGCAGGAGTGACGTTCTAAAAAAAAAGGATGAAGGCATCCTTCATTCTTTTTTTAGTTTTCTCTTTTCCCATCGATAAACTCCTCGGTCATGCGATAGGCTTCATCATCGCAAAACTGTTTGGGCGGGTGTTTGTAAAAAAAGGCGGACGGCGAATAGAGGGCGCCGCCGATGCCCCTGTTGAGGGCCAGCTTGCAGCAGCGGATGGAATCAATGGCGACGCCGGCCGAATTAGGCGAATCTTCCACGCACAGGCGAAGCTCGATGTTCATGGGCACGTCGCCGAACAGCCTGCCTTCCATGCGCAAGAAACAGATTTTCTGGTCGTTCTGCCACGGGACATAGTCGCTCGGGCCGATGTGGATATTGCGCTTGTCAAGACGTTCGGCCGTCACCGATTGCACCGCTTCGGTCTTGGACGTTTTTTTCGAGGCGAGCCTGGCCCGGTTGAGCATGTTGAGGAAATCCGTGTTCCCTCCGGTATTGAGCTGGTAAGTCCTCTCGAGTTTTACACCCCTTTTCTTGAACAGGTCCACGAGCGTCCGGTGCGTGATGGTGGCCCCGAGCTGGGCCTTAATGTCGTCGCCGACAAGCGGAATATTTTGGTCCTTGAATTTTCTTGCCCAGTCGGGATTGCTCGCTATGAACACGGGCATGTTGTTGACAAATGCTACCCCTGCCTCCAGCGCGCAGTCGGCATAGAACTTCGTGGCCTCTTCGGAACCAACCGGAAGGTAATTGCACAGGATTTCGGCGCGCGACTCCTTAAGAATGGCGATGACGTCTTTTTTCGTGGCCTCTTTTGCCTTGCTCGGCAGGAACGTGTAATCATCCTCATAGTTTTTCATGTGCTCGGAAAACCCATCAAGAATGCGGCCCATGGTGACTTTTACGCCGGTCTCGGGCATTTTCCCGAAAAAGACCATGGTGCAATTAGGACGCTGGAAAATGGCGTCATTCACGTCTCTGCCGACTTTTCTTTTATCAATATCAAATGCCGACACTACTTCTATGTCAGACGGTTTGTACCCGCCAACGGACCAGTGCATCAACCCGATGGCGTCTTTCTCGGTTTTATGATTATAGTATTCCATTCCTTGAAGCAGCGAGCTGGCGCAGTTACCGATGCCTATGATCCCGATTTTGATTTTTTCCATGAAAAATTCCTCCCCGTTGTATGCTCTGCTGGATCATGCTAACCGAACCTGCCCGAAGGCAGGTAAGTTACTCTAACCTTTCGAACGACAAAAAACTGTCGTTCAAAAGCTAAGAGTAACTAATATGGATAAGGATTCGCGAGACGAAGAACGCCTTTTTCCATTCCGAACCATAAGTTACCCTGGTCATCCCGGTGCATTTGCGATATCTGGTTTGCCGGAATACCGATTTTCTGCTGCTCGGTGATCCATTCTTCACCGTTAAATTTTGCAATACCGGAAGCAGTGCTGAGCCAGATCCTGCTCTGGGTATCGATCATGATGCACCGTATGCCATCGGCCACTTCCATGAAAACTTTCCATTCTTTTCCGTTATAGCTGTTAACGTCCTTATCACCAACCGCCGCCCAAATAATATTTGTTCTCGGGTCGCATGCCAGGGCCTTCGTGTCATTCCAACTCAGCCCGTTCTTCATGGTATGGGTCGTCCATTGATTACCGCTTAAAGCGCTGATGCCTTTTTCCGTGCCCATCCAGACGATATTGTCCTTATCAACCGCAATGGCGCGGACTTTATTGCCGCAAAGGCCCTTGTCGGCGGTATATGCGGTCCAGGCGCCCGCCTGATAAACGCACGCTCCTCCATTCGTGCCAACCCAGATTTTTCCACTTTTTAATGGGACAATCGTATTGATGGTATTGTCGGGAAGACCGTTTTCCTTGGTAAAGAACTTAAACCCATCCTTTATTTTAATAGCGATACCATTTGTAGTGCCAATCCAAACATTATTGGAAAAATCACTGGCGCACGTAGTTATCTCAGCGGCCGGAACAGGGCCGATAGTCTTATATTCCTGGGCATCGCTGTTTCTCACCATGTTCATCGAATGAAGGCTTGACTCGGTTGCAAACCACAAAACGTCCTTTTGCACGGCAAAGCCCTTGACCGGTTGTGGTGAAGAAAAAATCCTCCATTGCATCCCCTGATCATAGACGATCGAATCAACTTTTGTCTCGCCTTTTTGACTCGCAAGCAAAGACATTGCCGCGCAGCAGACAATTCCGGCCATTATGTTTTTTTTCATGCAACTCTCCTTTAATTTTCAATAAAAGATTTTTTTCATCAGCAAAATCCCGGACATCACGATAATCCTGTCAACCCGGATCAAATATATAAAATAATATCGGAACGCATCATAATAAACAGGTTATCCTTGTATCCGCATAATACGCGCAAGGCCACGGTACATCCAGTAGTTTGCCAAAACTTTCTTAACATACCCCCTGGTTTCATCGTAACCGATGTCTTCGATGAACAGGTCAAAGGTCTTGTGCTTGTTTTTTTCCAGCCACTCCATGACCATTGGAGGTCCCCCGTTATAGGCGGCAAGCGCGAGCACCATGTTCCCGCCGAACTTATCAAGAAGTTTCTTGAGGTAATGGCTGCCATACCGGATGTTTGTTGATAGCCCCTTGAGCGAGTCTTCAACGAACGTTTCGGAAAGCTCGGCCGCGACCGCTTTGGCCGTAAACGGCATAAGCTGCATGAGCCCCATTGCCCCGGCCCGTGAAATAATGCCGGGACTAAAAACGCTTTCCTGTCGCATAACGGCAAGAATTACAAAAGGATCAATACCGTCGGCGCGGGCCGCCCGGTCGACAATATCAAAGAAAACAAACGGATACCCGAGATCGTAAACGGGGAGCGGGGTTTTGATCCGGAATGTCATGGGGATGCGCCACATGAGCCTTCGACCCAGGCGAAATGACGCGGCAGGGTCATTTATGATTCTGTAAAGGATTGATAAATCAAACTGGAACTTCAAATTTGCCTGATACACGGTTTCAAGCGGTTCAAAATAATCCCGCGCCAGAGCGCCAAGCCCCGAAAACACTAACCGCACCCCTCTTTCAAAAGCGATGCTGTCGGCTTGACTGAGCGTGTCTTTGCCGGAAGACGAGATTGAATCGAGCCATTGACGGGCACTGGCCCAGTCATTTGTCGTATCGAAGGCCGGAAGCTGCGCGGTGTCACCGGAAAGCGCGAGCATTTCCCGTGCCCGAAAAGCATAATAATCCGCGGGTGCGGCACGGACGACTTCAAGAAACAGCGCGCGCGCTCCTGAAGTATCGGCGCCGGAAAACAAACTTTTCGCTTTCCAGTACAACGCCCCTAGAAACTGTGAAGCGTCCGCATGCTGCGTTGCATAGCGGGAAAACAGCGAATATGCCTGTTGATAATGTTCCGATTTGTAATAACACAGCCCGATCCGGTATTCCCAGTCTTCAGCACGTTGTCCGCTTTTTCTCAAAGCGCCCACTTTTCGGTACAACTCAATCGCTTTTGAAAAATTCCCTTTTTCCTCATTGTACCATGCCCTGTACCATAGAACATTATAGGCCGAAGGGTCGCGTGGATACAGCCGGCTGAATAGTCCGTACCATTCCATGGCCTCGGTTTCCTGGTTGAGGTTACGGTACGACCGGGCGATCGACATGACCACTTCCGGTAATGGACCGTATTTGGTTTTATACTGTTTGAGAAGCCGCGCCGCGGTATCGTAATGCGCGGTATAAAAAGCCACCAAGCCCTGGTGAAAAAGTGACGTTTTCGCCGGTATGTCGGTTTTATAGTCGGACCGCGAAATGGCCTTTGACAACCACGACTTTGCCTTCGCATACGATTTGCATTGGAGCGCGATCTGGGAAACCCTGAAAAGCTGCCGGGTTAAAACCAGGGAATCGGGAACATGAAGCGCCTCAAATCGAGACAGCATTACGCCCGGCAAAACGGCCGACGTGGAATCAAAGAACCGGGCAAGCACGCTGTCAATATGATCGGGATTGACGCAAAAAGCAAGCGAATCAAGTTCCGGGTATTTTTCAGAGGGCGGCGCGGCGCCTTTTTTCGTCTGGCTGGTATCCACCGTCCACTGGCTTAAGAACGGAATCGTATCGATTAATTTCGGATTCCCGGTTATCAATGCCGACATCTTTGTCCGAAGATTGTCACGTTCCCGTGGGCGAAGCGTGTCCTTGATAGCGCTCAAATACGATTCCAAAGCTTCCCTGGTGTGCATTCTCGCGCTTTCAATGTCGCCGATATACTCATAGGCAACCGGCGCCAGACAGAATCCGGCGCGGGTGCATTGCCGAAAGCCGGACAGCGCCTGGGCATAATCTTTGATAAAGAAAGAAGCTATGCCCTTTTTAAAGTTCCAATACGCGGAATCAGCACCCGGACCTTTAGTTGACAGCTCTTGCAGCGCCTTCTGGTACTGTGAATGGATGAGCGCGTCGCATCCTACGGTATCAACCGCAAAAAACTTCGGCACCTGCGGCCAGGCGGGACAGAATAAAACAAAAATTTGAACGATGAAATATCGAAAGAAGATTTTCATTACAAATAAATGCCGCCATTGACCCTGATGACCTGCCCGGTAATATAGCTCGAATCAGACGAGGCAAGGAAAGAGACCGCCGAAGCGACCTCCTCCGGGGTTCCAAGCCGGTTCATCGGGATTTTGCCTTTAATTTCCTGTAATTTCAATCCATCGGTCATACCGGTGTCGATAAAACCGGGGGTGACCGCATTGACCAGCACGCCGCGCTTGGCGCATTCCAGAGCCAAAGCCTTTACAGCGCCTATCAGCCCGGCCTTGGCCGCCGAATAATTGACCTGTCCGGGCAGTCCCGACTCACCCGAGGTCGATGAAATGACGATGATACGGCCGCTCCGCTTGAGGAGCATATGTTTCACCACGGGTTTTGCAATGGCGTAAAAACTGTTGAGGTTGGTGGAAAGGACGTTGTCCCACTGGTCTTCATTCATGAAAACGAGCAGCTCATCCTGACGAATGCCCGCGCACAGGACAAGCGCCAGCAATGTGTGTTTTGTCAATACGTCCGCAAGCGCTTCGCCGGTCGCTTTTCTGTCCGTGACATCGAACTGGCACAATTCTCCGCTGCCGCCGTTTTCGCGGATATGCTTGAGCGCAGACTGCGCATCCCTGGTATTGCCGCGAAAATTGACTATAACATGGTATCCGTCGCGCGCAAGGCGGAGAGCTATTGCGCGGCCTATGCCCCTGCTCGCGCCGGTAACCAGAGCAACCGGTTTTGTGTCGGCCATGAAACATCCTTTTTTATGAATAACTAACCCACAAGGTGGATAAGTCTCTGTACGCAGGAATTATATACGCTGGCGTATATAATTCAGCTACAGAGATTAATATAAAATAAGGGCACGGGCCGTTGCGTCTTTGAAGACAACCGGGTGTTTTTTTCCGGATAGCGGTCATAAATTATATATTTTAAGGTCTGCAAAACCCGGGAGTTGCCTGCATGAAAGAAGCGGATGCATGGGTCGATTATCAATCGCACCAGATGCTTTTATATGTTGAAAAAAGCGACGGATCGTATGGCGCCCTGCAGACCGGCTCGTACATGTCGAAGAACTATATCGACGATTTCTGGGACAAGCGCAAGCGCATTGAAGATGAAGGTTTTGAAAAACTGACAAATTCAATAATCAGTCCGGTGGGATACTATATGCTGCTTCTGGACATGACGCCCGCCGACGTTGCGCACCGCACGGGGATCAGCCTCCGGAACGTGAAAAAGCACGCTTTACCCGAGCATTTCCCTAAAATCAACCTCTCGCAAATCGGGCGCTATGCCGAGGTCTTCGGGGTCCCGGTCGCCGCGCTTTTCAGTCTTCATGTTCAACCAACCGCGTCCATCAGGATTTCATACAAAAAAACACGGAACCCTTTTGTCGCCATTTTTGAAATCAACGAGGAACAGGAAAAGTGAGCGATATTCCCTTCCACCATGCAATGGCCGCGCATTGCGAATCCGGTTCGGTTGCCGCGCTGCTCAACCACGCTGGCCTGAAAATTTCGGAACCCATGATTTTCGGGATCAGCGCGGGGATTTTTTTCGCCTATTTAAAAATTCCTTCCATGCGTTTTCCGGTTTTTGCGGTGCGAAGCAAACCCGGAGACATACGGCGCAACGCCGAAAAACGACTTGGCGTCACCTTTAAAACAATGACGTTTCGCGATCCGGTCAGGGCGCAAAAAACGCTCGAGGAGCTCCTCAAGAAAAACATTCCCGTTGCCGTACAGGTTGACATGTTTTACATGGAATACATTCCGGCGCACCTCAGGACGCATTTCAACGCGCATTTCATCGTGGTTTTCGGCAAGGGAAACGGCGTCTTTCACGTCAGCGACTGCTACTACCCAACGCCGGCGACCATCGCCGAGGGATCGCTGGAATCGGGCCGGTTTGCAAAAGGCGATTTCGCCCCGCGCGGGCTCATGTTCTACTCCGCCGATGTTCCAACCGGGATAAACCTTGAACAAGCGGTTCTGAAAGGAATCCGCTCAGCCGCCAGGAACATGCTTAAGCTTCCCATCCCTTTTATTGGAATCCGCGGGATTCGCATGTTCTCCAAAAAAGTGGCGTCGTGGCCCACATACGCGCGGAATTCCGACCAGCTTTCCCATGAGATCATGAAAATCCATCTCCTTCTCGAGGAGCAAGGCACCGGCGGCGGCGGGTTTCGGTTCATGTACGCGACGTTCCTGCAGGAGGCTTCGAAACTTCTCAACAAACCGGCTCTTTCTGATTTGTCCAGAAACATGATGGCCAACGGCGACAAGTGGCGGGAAATCTCGGTTTTTGCCGCCCGGATAGGAAAAAACCGCGATTTCGGGGAAAATAGACTGCGCGAGTTATCCGCGATGATCGCGGGCCGAGCCGATGAAGAGGAAAAACTTTTTACCGACCTGTTACATTTTACAAAATAGCCGTGACGCCATGACAGCCGACCCATCGCCGGAACTTAAACTCGAAATTAAAAAGCTGATACTTGACGCGCTGAAAATTACCGACGTCCGGCCGGAGCAGATTGACGACGATGCTTCCTTGTTCGAAAGCAACCCTGTTCTTACGCTCGACTCAATTGACGCATTGGAAATTGTCATGGCCCTTCAGCGCGCCTACAAGGTGCACCTCGATGACCGTAACCAAAGCCGTTTTATTATCAGGTCAATCAACAGCATTGCTGAATTCATCGCGCGGGAACGGGCAAAAAAGGAGCTTAACGCCCAGGCTTAAGCCCTTCATATTCGTACAAGGCGGCGTCAACCACCCACTGCGGGTCCTTGTAGCTGCGGTACCGTTTACCGTCGATGAAAAACGTCGGGGTAACCGTCACTTCGTTTTTTTCGCCTTCTTCCCGAAATCCAACAAGCTTTTTCATGATTGATGTATCGGCAAGCAGCTTGTTAAATGCCGCTTTCCTCATTCCCAGGCTGTCGGCCACTCTTAATAGGATGGGTTCATCGGGCCGCATCTTGATGTTGTTGAGCGCAATGATATAGTCCCAATATTTATTAAAATGGCCTGCGGCAACAAGCGCCCGGTCGCCCAGACCCTCCGTGAATGGTTTTGCCAGCAGCCTAGCCTTGCCTTGGAGCGCGCCCGTGGTGACTTCGCGATATATCTCGCTGGCCAGGTATTTGCATAGAGGGCACATGGCGGAAATGTAAACCACAATACTCACCGGGGCATGCCGGTCGCCGGCAACCGGCACATCTAATAAGTCGATTTTAAAATGCCTGGCGGAGTTCATGCATTCACATCGGGCGCCGCAATCTTTCACGCACTCGTCCAACGTTTTCCCTTTACTCACAAGCCATTTGGCAAACGGCGCCACATATTCGGCCAGACGGCACGGCGGTTTTTGTTCAAGGCTTTTTTCTAATGATATAGAATCGCATGCCGCGATATGAAAAGATTGCGCCAGCGAATCAAATTCTTTTTGCTGCGCCGTGGAAAGCTGCACTTTTGTCAAGTCGTCGGCATGGGTTGGCGACATCAGGAAAAAAAACACCATAAGCATAGAAAATTTGTAGGGCATATTTTCTCCTTTGTAATCTACTCACCTGCCTAAGGGCAGGTAAGTTGCTCTAAGCTTTCAAACGACAATAAATGTCGTTCAAAAGCTTAGAGCAACTAAAAGCTAAGCATCGGCCTGATCACCGGGGTCAGGCTGTTTCTTTTAAATCCATATGCAAGTTGTCCTGAATAAGCGCTATTGATGTTCCAGGTGGCCCCAAGGGAAAGCCCCGCTTCATAAGCATTTTTCTTTGTCCTGAAAGGAAACTTCTTTCCCGCTTCCATCATCAGGGACAAGGGCTGCAAGGGTTTAAATGACATGTCGTAACGAACTTGCATGTTAGTGTTTTTAATAAATGAAAATCCATGCTCGTTAAAATCCGTACGGTCCCGGTTCAGCCCCACATAAAATTCGTTTTTTATGTCCGGATTGCCGTGAATTCGGGAACCGATACGATAGCTGTTGCCATATTGACGCTGTGAACCCTTTTTATCGACCTTGATTTTAGCTTCAAATTCCTCCCAGTTGTCGGGAAAAAGGTCATTATCCTTAATATGGTAATAGCCATAGCTGCAGAGCAGCCCGATATTGGCATGACCGTCAAGGGAGCCGGCTTTGCTTTTAAAAAATACAAGATGCCCGAAAAACATGGAAATCGACCACGGCTCCTTGAAATTTATCGATTCGGTAATTGCTTCGACAAGGTTGGTTTCCCCTATCCGCGCTTTATTGTAATAGGTCGGCGCCCATCTTTTCGCCGCGACGCCCGCGAGCGGCAACGGATAAGTGCCAATTTCAACCAGAAAACAATTCGGCCTGAAGGCATTGTACAGCAAATGACGGTACAGCGGCCGTTCGTAAATAGTGTCAAGGGTCGGGATCGGGTCTTTTGTCAGGGAAGAGTACAGGCCCGCGGGGAAGTAATATGGGTCTTCCAATTCAACATACAGCTCCTTGTTGCCAAATTCCCTTTCGAATGAAACCGGCGTTGCCTGCCTGGAAAGTATCAGTAAGAAAAGGCAACCCGCGACTGCAATGGCTTCAATGGCCCTTTCAACGTGAATTTTGCCTGGGGTAATCATACTGTCAATAATTGTACTATTTGCGGAGATGATGTTCCAGATTTTATCTTGTAAAGGCTACCTATTTAAACGGTCCCGCTCTTTTTCTTTACATGAGGTCTTAAACTATGAACGAAAAAAAATCACCCATTCAGTCTTTTGGCGTATCCCTTGGTTCGGCGCCCGCCCCGTCTCCGACGGCTCAGCGGCTAGAGCCCTGGAATGTTTTAATCTGCTCGGACCTCGGGTTTACGTCCTCGCAACCCGAACCGCTCCGCATTGCCGAGTGGAATGAATTCATGGGGTCCAGAAAAATTATCGTGTCCGGGACCGTGGAAAACATCCTGGAGCACGGCGGCAAACCCTTTTTTATTGAACACGCACTGTCTTCCATGAAGGACTTTTCAGCGGAGGCCATGCTTGAAAAAGCAGGGTTTTTGTCGGGTTACGCGAGCGTTTATTCTGCTCTTGCGCAACTTATCAAGGGTAAAAGCGATGAAACCGAAGCGTTAGAAGCCGTGGAAGAGTCAGGAATGCCTGCCCTTGAACAATCGAGGGTACGGTCTTTGCTCAGGGGGCCGCGTCCGCCCGTTTCCGAAAGGCTAAAGGAAAAAACCCCGCGGACTGGAATCGATAAAATACTTTCGATGGTTGATTTTGGCGAAAATGATACTGAGGAAAAACCCGCCCTTCCCGCTCAGAACGCTTCCGAAGCGTTCATTGCGACCCTGGCCGCCGGTTCCGGACCCGGTTTTCAAAAAGGACCTTTGGAAGTTTATATCAGCGGACTCGGGAAAAAACTCCAGGACCAGGTCAAGGCCATCCAGATGCAACCGTTTTTTGCCGCCCGCAGGGCTTCCTGGCAATGTTTGATGGATTGCGCGCGCGCCATCGGACGAAAAAACGAAATTGCCCTCAGGGTATTTTCAGCGCCCTTCGAGGAAATGGGGGGGAATTTCGCGCGGGTGCTTGAAAACTGCATGGAATCGTCCGCGGTCCCCGACATTATCGTATGGGACTTCGGCGTTTCATTTACAAGTGCAGACATGGAGTTATTGGCAAAAATCGCCGAAACCGCCGACCAGTTCAAGTGTGCGCTGCTCGCGCCTCTTTCCATGGACGACGGATTCTTCAAGGGTATTTCCCAGCTTGACAGCCTTGCTCCGGTCCTGGAAGACGTCAGGTTATTGCCCTTTAAGAAACTGCGCGCGAACCCCGCAAGCCGCTGTCTGTGTCTGTGCGCCCCCGACATGCGGTTTCCCGGCAAAGAAAAATCCGCCGAGGCACAGGATGCCATGATTACAGCCCGAAGCGGCTGGGCGCTGCTTGAACGCTGGATCGAATCTTTGCTGAATTCGAGCGACCCTTTTGCAATAACCAACCCGCCTGATCAAGAAAACAAATTGCTGGAAGACGCTGTTTTTTGTGAAAGCATCCCGCCGCATATTTCAGTGGAAGCGTCGCGGGCGGGAATTACCTTGTTTGATAAACTCCCCGTCGCAATGACCATTGACCGTGCGTCAACGGTCATCGACTCGGAGAGCGCCGGGTCCGCTTATTCATCCCTCGCTTTCAATATTCTTGTCAACAGGGTGGCGCGTCTTTCGGTCATGCGGCTGTCACTCTCCGCTCCCCATAAAAGTAAAGAAGACGCGGCAAAGGATTTATGCGTGTTCCTGCAAAAGGAATTAACGCCCTATTATGTCCTGAGTTCCCCTGATCAAGTAACAGTAGGCATTGGCAAAGAGGGTGAAATTGAACTGGTGATCAATTCCGATGTAAAGGTTTCCGGGTTTCCGGCGCAGTTTTCATTTTCACTCAATTTGTAGTAAGGCCCCACGGCCTTTACTCACCACATTCGAAAAACCCTCTAAAACATCATCCAATATTTAAGCCTGTGGAACTAATGTTCAACAGAAAAGAATAATCCCTTATTTACATTATTATAGTTTGAAAAAAAATCCCTATATTATGAATAATAAACGAAAGTTTTTTAACAGGGGGTAGAAAAATGTTAATGAGAAAACGTATCGCTGCATTCGCATTCGTTTGCGGACTGTCTTTACCATCAATTGCCGCGGTCACCTATGACAGTATTTATTGGGCCCCGCCATTGGATGTTCAGGGAACCAAAATCGTCAATGCCAATGGGTATGTCGTTCAGCTTAAAGGCTTTGCAACCATGGACCCTACCGGTGTTACCAAGGCCCAAATTGTTCATTTTAGGAATGATTGGCATATTACGATACTCAGGATGCCGCTGGAAGTAGATGGCGCGGGCAATTGTTGGAAAACCAGCAACATAGTCGTCAATGCTCCGTATCTTGCCGCCGCGGACAGCGTATTGAAGTGGTGCGAAGAAAACCATATTTATGTTCTTTTCGACGGATGGCATGAATCGGGCCAGGGCAACACCGTGGGCAATTTCAGCCAGACGGTCCAGGCCTGGAGCATCATGGCAAATCGGTATAAAAACCAGGACCACATTATGTGGGAGATATTCAATGAACCCCACAACGTAACGTGGACCGCCTGGGTGCCCATGGCCCAGCAGCTTATCGATACGATCCGTTCGAAGAACCCTGTTTCCAAAGTCATCGTCGCCGGTACGGCGAACTGGTGCCAGCAGGCGGACGTGCAAACCCTGAAAATTGCCCGCGACAAAATCGTTTATTCGTGGCACCCCTATTCAAACGTCTACGGAAGCATCGGCGCAACCACGTGGGAATCAAAATTCGGTTACATAATGACTTCCGGCGTCGCTCCCATCATGAACACCGAGTGGGGCTTTACTTCCGCCTCGGATTCAGCGAACTACGGAACGCAGCTTATTCAGTATATGAAAAGCAAGGGAATAAGCTGGACGGGGTGGATCTTTTCAAGTTCATGGACACCCCAAATGCTGACGTCACTGAATGCGACGGCGGCAACCGAGGTAAGAAACCCGTCGGGAAACTTGATGTTCAACGCGTATCACGATACAATGTCCGTTACGTCGGTCACTTCCGTCAAGCATATCATAGCCGGATCGGTTTCAGGGGAGAATATTTCAGTGAACCGTTCGACCATTCAATTCAGCTGCGTCGAAACCTCGCCCGTCCTTTTGTCGATTTACGCGCTGAGCGGCCATTGCGTGGGAACGTTAATCGACCAGACCTTAACAAAGGGAAGTCATTCAATCCGATGGAACGCTAAAAACGGCGATGGCACAAGCGCAGCGCCGGGTTTGTACACGGTCCGCTTGAAAATAAAGGGCAGTGAATATCACGCGCAATTGAATTTGGTGCGGTAGGATTAAGCAAGTTTCAATACCATGGGGATGAATTTCAATCCGTTGACGTTTTGGATATCCGAGGTCTTTTTAAAGCCCATTTTAACGTAAACTTTTTCAGAATAGGGCGAGGCGTTCACTTCAAAATATTTCAGGCCCTTGTCTTTTTCCCGGCACAAGGCAACGGCTTCCGCCATGAGCCTTTTTGCAATTCCCCTTCCATGCCGTAGCTTGTCGACAAAAAGCAGGCTGACATGATTGTGGTCGCGCACTTCAATGACGCCGACTATTTTCCCGTTATTTTTTGCCGTTAATAATACATTTCCATGTATAAATCGTTCAATTATTTTTTCCGGTTCAATATAGGCATAAAAGAAATTATTGCCCGCGGATGAATATCCGGGGGCCACGAATTCGTCAAAACAGGTTTTTATCAATTCGGAAACAAGGAATTCCTCCCCCTTTTCAAACGCTTCGATGAGTATGTCGTCCATGGCATTAAAATAGAGCACGGGGAAGTATCGATGCAATGCCCGGGCGGGGTGATTTTTCAGGCGGTTTATTACTGTTGCGCCGGTTTGTTTTTTTGATTATTTTATTTTCTGTTTTTGCTTTACATGGAAGATCAGGTTTGCTACCGGGCTCTCCATAGGGCAGCAGAAATTTCCCTCTGCAGGACTTCCTCTTTTTTTCTTCGTTTTGTAATAAATTCTTTTGCATTTGATTGATGTATTCAAATATGTATGATAACCGAGCTCAGTGCGGCATAACGGGAATTTATCCATGAACAAGCAAAACGCAGCTATTCTTTCAATACTGTCCAATGCTTTCCTGATTATATTTAAAATCGTCGCAGGGGTATTAATGGGCTCCATATCGGTGATTTCCGAGGCCGCTCATTCGGGGATCGACTTGATAGCAAGCATGGTCGCCTTCTTTTCAATTAAACTGGCGGTGGAACCGGCCGATACCAAACACCCTTACGGGCACGGAAAATTTGAAAACATTTCGGGCTTTTTCGAAGCGATGCTCATATTTTTCGCCGCGGCCATGATCGTCTTTGAGGCCGTAAAAAAACTGTTCCACCCCGTCGACGTGGAAAAACTCGACTGGGGCATCGCCGTCATGCTTGTTTCGGCCATTGTCAACATTGTCATTTCCCGAATGCTCATGCAAACATCGAAACGGGCGGGGTCCATTGCCTTGGAGGCAGACGCGGCAAACCATACTGTCGACGTTTTCACCTCGCTGAGCGTCATGGCCGGACTCATCGTTATCAGGTTTACCCGCATCGAAATTCTGGACCCCATCATCGGCATCGCCGTGGCGATCATGATTTGCAAGACGTCAATCGACCTTACAAAACGTTCAATAAAGGACCTCCTCGACGAACGGCTCCCCGATGACGAGGAAAAAACCATACATCGGGTGCTCGACAGCTATCCCGATGTCATCAGTTATCACAAACTGCGGACACGCAGAAGCGGGAACCAAAGAGAAATAGACATTCACATCACCATGGAAAAAAATGCTTCGCTTGAAAAAGTCCATGAACTGTGCGATACGATCGAGCGCGAAATAAACATGGCTCTCCCCGGCACGACGATCACCATTCACGCGGAACCGCAATCCGCAATGGGCGCATAGGCGACAATCCGTGCGGAATCGAAACCAGAAGCGACTATGTTTATTTCTCTTTGTTCTCCTCATCCTTTCCGGCTGTCAGAAGCGGTCCAAAACGCCCCCGCCCTTTACCGGCGCGATTCCGGATACGATCACGGTCATGGAGTATAATGTCGAAAATTTGTTCGACATGATTGACAACGGGACAGAATACCCGGAATACAAACCGAATGCATGCAACTGGACGCTCTCGACGTTCCAGACAAAGCTTGATAATATAGCCTCCGTCATCGTTGCCGCCCGACCGGACATTGCCGTGCTTCTTGAAATTGAAAACGAGAATGCCCTGCAGGCGCTGCTTAAAACGCTCAAGAACAAAAAATGCCCTTTCGACTACTGCGCCCTCGGCGACAGGCCGAACCGCAGCGCCACTATGCCGTGCATTATTTCAAGGTTTCCGTTCACAAACCTTGAAGGGTACGGTGTGCCAATCACCGCTGGGTACACCATCGGCCGGAACTTATTGGAAGCAGATGTTTTTTTAGGGCGCGACACGCTCAAAGTGTTCGCCTGCCATTGGTCATCTAAAAAAGAACCCGAATCCATCCGTATGGCGGCGGCCTTCCTCCTTAAGGAAAAGCTTTCCCGGGTTCCTCTTCAAAAAGACTATATCATCGCGGGCGATCTTAATGAAAACTATGATGAATGCGCAAACTTTCATACCTTGGGACTCGATGACACGCATGGAAAAACCGGAATTAATCATGTTATTGGAACCGTCCGCTCGGACCAAGGCGCTTTTACGGATTACGTGACAAAAAAGAACATCCTGACCGAAAAGGATAGGCCGCATTTTGATCCGTGGCTCGACCTGCCGGAAAACAAACGCATGAGCGAAGTCTATAGGCACAAGGACAATACTCCAGACCACATTCTTCTGCCTGCTTCACTTTTCGACACGATCGGGCTTTCGTATGTTGACCGTTCCTTCCGGGTTTTTTCCTGGGACGGAAGACTGCTTTTAAACGGAGTCCCTTTTCGCTGGCAGATACGGTTTGAAAACCACAGAAAATTCCACAAGGCTGAAGGCTATTCCGACCATTTGCCCATCATGCTCAAGATTTGCAAAGGACCTTTCCATTCAGAGGCTCAGGCTCAACCCGATACAACCAATTCTCCAAGGATTTCGGGCTACGGAATACCGGGAGGTTTTGAAAGCGGGATGGAAGGGTGGGTGTCGTGCGCCCCGCACATCACCTGCATCAGGGACACGGCCAATGTACGCTGGGGCAGGTATTGCCTTAAAATTTCAGGGTCGGCGGGAAAACAGAACGTGTGCGCGGCGCGGGCGATGCTGCAATTCAACCGTCCTTCCGCTTCCCTGGAACGGCTTCTGATTTTGGCTCTGCGCGGGCAGGGCACGCTGTCTTTCAGGACAAGAGCGCCTAAAAACAAAAGATGGACCTATTTCAACGGGGAGCGCTTTGGGCCGGCAAAGGCCGCAAAATACACCCTCTACAATTTTGCAC
>JBAVGL010000031.1:0-12140 GCA_049684795.1 Chitinivibrionales bacterium
CTCTAAAATGGTATGGCGTTTCGAGTGGTACCAATACGTATCGGATTGAATATGCAACAAACCAGGATTACACTGAAAATTTAACCACCATCGATACCCAAACTACGGGGGCGGGCCTATTTACCAAACCAATAACTGGATTAAAAGGTAATGCGAAATATTATTGGCATGTCAGGAAAACTAACATCGTTGGGACCGGTACATGGTCCGATAGTAATTTTACCACACAGCAAGTAACTCCGCCAAAAGTGACATTATATTCACCGGCCAATGGCGCTACTGCATATCTACAAGCAAAGTTTACGTGGGTTTCATGGTATATAACCGGAGGCGGCGATAAATACCGACTTAATTATTCGATAGATTCAAATTTTACACAAAAAACAACCATAGACAGTATTGACGGTCTAGGTTCACTAACGATTCGAACTTTTTGCATTCAAGGGCTTTTGGCAAATACAAAATATTTTTGGCGGGTCATGGCCTTTAATTCTTATTCTGGTTCCTGGTCGGATAGACGAAGTTTTACTACCTCACCATATACCAGCATCACTCCGACCGTTCAATACTTGTTGGACGATAAATAGGATTGATTCGAAGTATTGTTCACCTTAGGGGCGTTCAATTGAACGCCCTTGCAAATGTTTTTCTCCTTGGTTCATTTTGTTAATTTATTGTAGGGGTTCGCCATGGCGAACCCTAGCAGTTCTTGTCATTGTTTCATAACACCGCAGACCAACCCCAAAAAGAATTATTTTATCATTGTAAAAATCTAACGCTTTGCAAAATAAGGACACTCCCCAATGCGCGAAGTTGATTTCCATTCACACACGCTGTTCAGCAGATGCGGGCTGCATTCCGTCATCGAAATGCTTACCCACGCGAAGCGCGCGGGGCTTACGGGCCTTGCCATAACCGATCACGGGCCGATGCTCAAGGGAAGCACGCCGAGCACCTTTTTCGACCGGCTGGCGCAGCCCCTTGACGGCATCACCATGCTCAAAGGCATGGAATGCAACATAAAAAACGATGACGGCGAGATCGATTTTCCCCTCCCGTATTTAAGGTTCGCCGACATTGTTCTTTTGGGTCTGCATCCGGGCAACGCGCCCGGCCTGTCGCGCGAGAGCTATACGTCGCTCATGCTGCGCGCGCTCGACAAGAACCCCTTCGTCGACATCGTCACGCACCCCGAAGACCCCGCGTTTCCGTTGGACCTGATGCAGCTTGCGGACTATGCCAGCGACCATGGGATTGCCCTGGAAATCAATAACTCCAAGGCCCTGTATAAAAGGTTTCATGTGAAGGAGACCATCGCGCTCATCGAGGCGTGCAAAAAAGCAGGATGCCGCGTGGCCGTCGATTCCGACGCGCATGCTTTTCAGGAGATAGGTCTTGACAGTTCAGTATTGCCGCTTCTGGAGCGGGCGAAGTTCCCGGAAGGACTTATCATGAATGCCACGGCCGAGGGGGCTTTCGGGTTTGTGGAAGAAAGAAGGAAGATTAAGAAGGAATTTATTAAAAGCTAAGGTTCACGCCCCCTAAATCCCCCTGCCTGCGCCGAGGCTTCGGCAGGCAGGCCGAAGGGGGACTTTTACCTCATCCCCGGCCCTTCTCCTTGCTAAGGAGAAGGGAGCTCGAAGAGCGGGTTGAGGTGAGGCGCAAAGGAATTATACCAACTCATACGTCGCTTCTTTCCGATGCACTGCCCCGCTAGGCGTGAGGACACTTGAATACAAATGAAACTCTTCAATCGGAATTGAATCAATTTTAAACAAGCCATTGGCCGATAAAAACTCCGTTACTTTATTGAGCGGAGTTTGAAGGCCGAGACGGGCCACGGTAATGTGCGCGGAAAATTTCCGTTCTTCGGGCTCGATACCCGCCCCTTTTAATTCTTTTTCGATAGCGTTTCTTAAATCCAGAATCGCTTCGTTTTTTTCAACCCCCACCCACAACACCTTGGGTTTGTTACGAGGCGGAAAATACCCGACGCCCTTAAGCGACAGGTCGAAGCCCGGCGCCGTGATCCCGGAAAGGCCATCGGATATTTGAGAATAGTAAAAATCATCGACTTCTCCGATGAAGCGCAGCGTCAGGTGCGACTGGTCTTTGGGCACCCACTTCGCGCCGGGCACGCCGAAGCAAATGTTGGCGATATGGTCTTTGACCTCGTCGGGAAAATCGATGGCTATGAAAAGCCGGTACATGGTTTAATCAAAATAATCTTATTAATAGCACAAGCGCAAATTAAGCGATGAAAAACGGGGACACAAAAAGTATTTTATGATCCAATGTCGAACATTAAAATTACATTCCTGGGTACGGGCACGTCGCACGGCGTGCCGTCGATCGACTGCATGCTCAATAATTTTGAACACTGCAAAAAGAACGTGTGCCGGCTTTCCCTGACCGATCCCAAGCACAACAGGACGCGTTCATCAATTATCCTTGAACATAACGGCAAACACATCCTCTTTGACGTATCGGCGGATTTCAGGCAGCAGGCCTTGCGCGAGCGCATCCCGAAAATTGACGCCGTGCTCATCACCCATTCCCATGCGGACCATATCTACGGCATTCCCGACATCCGTTCGTACAACGGTCCCTCCCCCCGCGAAATTGATTTTTACGGTTCGACGGAAAGCATGAATTCCATCAAGGAATCTTTTCGGTATATATTTTCATCGAACACGTTCACGGGCGGCGGCGTTCCCCGCCTTGCCCTTCATCCGGTGGACGCGCCGTTTTATCTTTTTGACAATCTCGTCACCCCGCTGCCCGTCGCCCATGGGAACCTGACGGGCTGCCTGGGATATCGCATCAACAATATCGCCTATATTCCCGATATCAAGACGGTATCGGAGGAAACAAAAAACAATCTGGAAAAGCTTGATTGCCTTATTCTGGATTGTTTGCGGGACGGCCGGGAACATTCATCGCACTTCATTCTTGAAGAAAGCCTGCGGTTCGCGCGGGACATCGCGCCCGCGCGATGTTATTTTATACACATGTCACACGATATACACTATGAGCTCGATGGAAAAAAACTGGACGACTGGATGGAATTTTCGTATGATGGATTACAAATTAGGTTATAGGTAATAGGTAATGGGTTACCTGCCTGCCGAAGCGGCAGCGCAGGCAGGTGGGTTATAAAGTTTTCCTATCACCCATTACCTATTACCCATTACCGGGGTATATATGGACCAGTATAAGCAAGATTTTATAACATTCATGGTACGGTCGGGTGTCTTGACATTCGGAGATTTTACCACTAAGAGCGGGCGAAAGACCCCGTTTTTCATTAACACCGGAAATTACAGGACCGGTCCGCAGATCGCCCGGCTCGGCGGGTTTTACGCCCGGGCCATTCGGGAAAACATCGGCGACGATTTCGACGCGATCTTCGGGCCCGCGTATAAAGGCATCCCCCTCGTCGTTTCAACGGCAATTGCCCTGGCGAATCAGTATGACCATTCCGTTCCCTACTGCTTTAACAGAAAAGAAGCCAAAGACCATGGAGAGGGCGGCACCATCATCGGGCACAAGCCCGCCGACGGGGACCGGATCGTCATTATCGACGACGTGGCCACTTCCGGCGCCTCGGTCAGGGAATCGGCGGCGCTTTTGACAAGCGCGGCAAAGGTGGTTTTGAGCGCCTGTGTCGTGTCGGTCGACCGCATGGAAAAGGGCGCGACCGGCGAGGGCGCCCTTGCGGAAATCGGGCGGTCCCTTGCCATGAAGACATTCGCCATCGTCACGCTCCGGGAGATCGTGGAATATCTTTACAACAAGGGTATCGACGGCGTGGTGGTGCTTGATGATATAATTAAACGCAAGATCGACGATTATAGAAAAATATATGGGATATGATCCGCGTTAACGAAAACCCTCCGGCCCGCCATCCCCAGCGCCCGATCGACCAGGCCGAGACGTTGTGGTGGGTCGCGAAAATAAAGCCGCGCCAGGAAAAGGCCATGGCCTTTGACTTCATTGCCAGGAATATCGAATATTATCTGCCCCTCATCACGAAAGTAACGCGGCGAAAGGACAACAATAAGCCGCGCAAATCCGTAGTGCCCCTGTTTTCAGGCTATATAAGTTTTAACGCCAAGAAGGAGTCCCTTCGCGATGTCGTAAAAACGGGCAGGGTCGTCAACATCATCGAAATCCGCCACCAGAAACGCTTCATCGAAGAGCTTACGCAGATTTACAATGCGTTGGAGCAGGGCATCGCGCTTGAGCCGTGCGTTGAAAGCTTTGCCGAAGGCACTCTGGTATGCGTCCAATCCGGGCCCTTGCGGGGGATCAAAGGAATCATTTCGAAGGTCCACAACCAGAACAAACTCATTGTCTCGGTGGAAGGCCTTGGACAGGCCGCGATAGCAGTTGACGCGGCCCTGGTAAAAGCCGTATAATTAATAACTTATTTTTGTTTATCCGGTTTGTCTTTAATATTTATTAAAAACAAATAGACACTTTAAGATATAGTATTTTTTGTCAAAGATACTTGCTTGACCGATTTTTCCATTCCGGCGATATACTTCTTTAATGGTCTTTGAGCAACGAAGTACCGCCGACGGTGCGGAGCTTTGTCCGGTCGGCAATTTGGGTAATTTTCATCGAGGACACATTATATGTTATTAAGCGTTGTCATCCCGTGTTACAACGAACAACAAACCATTCTTTTCCTTATTGACAAGGTCTGCGCGGCCCGTTTGCCCGGTAAAATGGGCAGGGAAATAATAATCGTCGATGACTATTCCACCGACGGGACCCGGAAACTGCTCTACGCCCTTAAAAACCCCTTCGTAAAAATTGTTTACCATGGATACAATCGCGGCAAGGGCGCCGCGCTTCGGACCGGTTTTGAAGCCGCCCAGGGCGATTTCGTCGTGGTCCAGGACGCCGATCTGGAATATGACCCCAACGAATACGAAAAACTGCTCGGACCGCTCCTCGACGGCAGGGCCGACGTCGTCTATGGCTCGCGGTTCCTTACCGCCAGCGAGCGCCGGGTGCTTTACTTTTCGCATTATATCGGGAACAAAATGCTCACCTTTATCTCGGACATTTTTACCAACCTGAACCTGACCGATATGGAAACGTGCTACAAAATGTTCCGCGGGGGAATCCTGAAAAGAATCCGGATACAAGAGGACCGCTTCGGGTTCGAACCCGAGATCACGGCCAAGGTGGCAAAATTGAAATGCAGGGTCTATGAAGTCGGCATATCCTATTCCGGCCGGACCTACGAAGAAGGCAAGAAAATCGGCATGCGGGACGGGTTCCGGGCGCTGTGGTGCATTGTCAAATACAATTTAATAAAAACAAAGTATTAAATTTTTAGAAAGCATTTTATGAGCGCTAAAAATTTCGCATTGACCGGTGCCGCAGGGTATATCGCACCCCGGCACATGAAGGCAATAAAAGAAACTGGAAACCGCCTCGTCGCGGCAGTTGACCCGAAAGACTCTGTCGGCGTGCTGGACCGTTTTTTTTTCGATACCCGGTTTTTCCAGGAATTCGAGCGGTTCGACCGCCATGTGGAAAAATTGCGCCGCAAGGGAACCGACGAACGGGTGCATTATGTAAGTATCTGCTCGCCTAATTTCCTGCATGATGCCCACATCCGGTTCGCATTGCGGATCGGCGCTGACGCAATATGCGAAAAACCGCTGGTCATTAATCCGTGGAACATCGATGCGCTGCTTGAACTGCAGCGGGAATACGGCAGAAAGATTTACACCGTGCTACAGCTGCGTCTGCACCCGGCCCTGCGGGCACTCAAAGAAAAGCTCCTCCAGGAAAGAACTGCCCTTAAGCATGACGTTGACCTGACCTATATCACCGCGCGCGGCAATTGGTATCTTGTTTCCTGGAAAGGTCAGCCGGAGCGGTCCGGAGGCCTTGTTACCAATATCGGGGTACATTTTTTTGATCTGCTCATCTGGTTTTTCGGCCCGGTTGAATTTTGCGATGTCCACTTTGCAAATGAACGAAAGATAAGCGGGTATCTGGAGCTTACGCGGGCGCGCGTGAAATGGTTTTTGTCCATAGACATTAATGACCTGCCCGCGTCAACGCAGCAGGCGGGAAAACCCTCGTTCAGGTCGATCACCCTTGACAATAAAGAGGTGGAATTTTCCGAAGGGTTTACAGACCTGCATACGGAAACATACCGTGACATCCTTGCGGGTAACGGGTTCGGTCCTGAGGACGCCCGGCCGTCGATCCAGACGGTATACAACATCAGAAACGCGCAGGCGACGGGAATAGCCCCGAATTCGCACGAATTTCTGAAAAAGGCCCTTAAAAATACCTGATAAAGAAACCATACCGGCATGTCTTATTTCAAGCACGAATCCGCGTTTGTCGACGAGCCCTGTGCAATCGGGGAAGGGACCAAAATTTGGCATTTCTCACATGTCATGAAAAATGCAAGGATAGGCCGGAATTGCATCCTCGGCCAGAACGTTTCGATTGCGAACGATGTGGCGATCGGAAATAACGTAAAAATCCAGAACAATGTTTCGGTGTATACCGGCACGGTAATCGAGGATGATGTGTTTTTGGGGCCGTCTTGTGTTCTGACAAATGTGACTAATCCGCGCTCCCAGGTCAACCGGCACGCGCTCTATGAGAAAACGATCATACGGCGCGGGGCCACCGTGGGCGCAAACGCAACTATTGTGTGCGGTATTACCGTTGGGCGGTATGCCTTCATCGCGGCAGGTGCGGTTGTCGCAAAGAATGTCCCCGACTACGCTCTCATCGTTGGCGTTCCCGGTCGTTTCAAGGGCTGGATGAGCAGGCATGGCCACCAGCTTAAAAATCCCGATGCAAACGGCATCATGGTATGCCCCGAAAGCGGGTATCGATATAAAGAGGGGGAAGCGGGCGTTCTCAGCTGTTTGGATATTGACGAAGAGGCGCCGCTTCCGGAAAGCCTGGCAAAGGGCACGAGGCAATATGATGAGGTTAAAAAGGAAAATAAAAAGTGATTGACAAATCAAAACACGTGCTTGAAGCCGAACATCGCCAGCGCCGCTTGGCGTGATGCAAATATGGCAACAGATTTCTAGATGAAAAATAAAAAAGTAATTGCATGTATCTCTTGTTCCAGTATTGTTTTGGCCGCAACAGCTTGGCTTGTTTTTAAAAATCTTGCATTATGGTTGATTGTCTCGGACCCTGTTCCGCAGTCGTTAGATGCGCTGTTTACCTTTGGCGGGGAAGACACAAGAGTCACCTATTCAAAATCCGGTACCACATGCGCAGGATACAATTGATCGCTTCGCGCAGGATACCCAAAAAACTCTGCATGGTATCGTATTGTTCGGTCCCCCTGTCGAACAATGAACTGGCAATATTGCGTAATAAATGGTGGAACACAAAGGCCGTAAGCTGGATTGTATATTCAGAATGGCGGAAAATTCTTTATTATCAATTCACATAATCGTAACAGGGGACTATTGATATGAAAACAGTAATTCTCGCCGGCGGTCTTGGAACCCGTTTAAGCGAAGAGACGGAATTCAGGCCCAAGCCGATGGTAAACATAGGCACCCAGCCCATCCTCTGGCACATAATGAAGATTTACGCCCACTACGGCATCAAGGATTTTATTATCGCCCTTGGCTACAAAGGCAAAATGATCAAAGAATATTTTTATAATTACGAGTTCTTAAATAATGATTTTACCATTGAGCTTGGGACCCGCTCCACCCAAATTCATCCCGTGCATCACGAGGAAGGCTGGCGTGTCACCCTTGCGGACACCGGCGATAAAACGCTTAAGGGCGGCCGATTGAAGCGCGTTGAGAAATACGTGAATGACGATGATTTTTGTTTGACTTATGGCGATGGGCTCGCGGACGTCGACCTCAAGGCGCTTATCGAATTCCATAAAAAACATGGTAAAATGGCGACGATTACCGGCGTGAACATTACCTCCCGTTTCGGCGAGTTGAAGATTGACGGCAACACGGTTACCCGTTTCAGCGAAAAGCCCGACGACGCGCCCGGATTTATTAACGGCGGATACATGGTGCTGAACCGCGGTATTTTTGAACGCCTTTCCGACAGCGAAGACTGCGATCTTGAAAATGGATTATTCGAAGAACTTGCCGAAGAAGGCGAACTGATGGTTTGGAAGCATCCCGGACATTGGGCATGCATGGACACGCTGCGCGATATGGATTACCTGAACAACCTCTGGAACACCAATAAAGCGTTCTGGAAAATATGGACTTGAGCTTTTACAAAGGAAAAACCGTCCTTGTCACCGGCGACACCGGTTTCAAAGGATCATGGCTTTCTCTGTGGCTCCTTTCGCTCGGCGCGCGAGTATTCGGGTACGCTCTTCCGCCGAAAAAAGGGGAGCATTTTGATGCGTGCGGACTCGCAAAGAAAATCGAACATGTCGATGGAGACATACGGGACGCTCGGCGGCTGAAGAAAATAATAAGCACAACTAAGCCGGAAATCGCTTTTCATCTTGCCGCCCAGCCGCTTGTCCTTCAATCGTATAAAGATCCAATTGAAACATTTGAAACTAACGTGATGGGCACCGCCAATTTTCTCGAAGCGATCCGCGCTTGCAAATCAATGCGGGCTGCGGTGGTAATCACGACCGACAAGGTTTACGAAAATCCTGAGCGCGGTAAGGCCTTTAAGGAATCGGACCCGCTTGGCGGCCACGATCCGTACAGCGCTTCAAAAGCTGCGGTGGAAATAGTAACGCAATCGTATTCACGCTCGTTCTTTGCTGAAAATACCGGTCCGGCCGTAGCGTCGGCCCGGGCGGGAAACGTCATCGGCGGCGGTGATTTTGCTCAGTATCGCATTGTTCCGGACTGCATTCGCGCGCTCCAGGCAGGCAAACCCATCGTGGTCAGAAACCCGCATTCTATCCGGCCCTGGCAGCATGTCCTAGAGCCGTTATACGGGTATCTGCTTCTTGGCGCTTCGCTATCCGTGAAAGGACAGGATTTTTCAGGCCCTTGGAATTTCGGGTCCTTGTCCGCGCAAAGCCGGACGGTCGAAGAGCTTGTAAACGAGCTTATCGCCGCATGGGGCGCCGGCGCCGTGAAATATTGTGATCCTGAAAAACCAAGACCCAAAGAAGCTGAATACCTGCATTTGAACAGCTCAAAGGCCACGCGTTTTCTTGGATGGAAAAGAATATTCACATTCAGGGAAGCCGTCAAAAACACCGTTGATGAATACAGGATAATGGAACATGCGGGTCCGGAGGAGCTTTTCAGGGACAGGATCGGCAGAATAAAATCATTCGAAAATAAAATAAACGCGAAGAAATAAGCCGCCCCCATGCCGCCCAACGACAACCCGAAACTTCTCTGCCGCGCCTGCCTCGCCCCTTTGTCCGGACCTTTTCTCTCCCTCGGCGACCAGCCGCCGTCAAACGCTTATCTCACGACCGAAGCGCTCAAAAGAAAGGAACCCGCGTATCCTCTTGACGTCTACCACTGCGGGAAATGCCATCTCGCGCAAGTGCCGGAATGGGAAAAAGCCGGAAACATCTTCAATGAAGAATACGCTTACTTTTCCTCGTATTCCACGACCTGGCTTGACCATTGCAGGCGCTACGCGGAAATGATAATAAAGCGGCTGAATCTCAACGAGTCAAGCTTTGTCATGGAGATCGCGAGCAACGACGGGTATCTGCTGCAATTTTTCAAAGATAAAGAAATTCCCGTGCTGGGAATAGAACCGGCCGCCGCAACGGCCCGCGCGGCCCTGGAAAAAGGGATACCGACGGACATTTGTTTTTTTGATGCGCCCTATTCGCACAAACTTGCGGATTCGGGCCGCAAAGCCGATCTGATCGCGGGCAACAACGTATTAGCCCATAACCCAAACCTCCGCGAATTCGTGGAAGCTTTGGCGATCGCGCTTAAGCCGGAAGGCGTTATAACCCTTGAGTTCCCGCATCTTTTACGGATGATAAACAATAACCAGTTTGACACTATTTATCACGAACATTATTCATATTTAAGTCTTATCCCGCTTGTTCCATTGTTCGATGAATTCGGGCTTTCCATTTTCGACGTTGAAGAATTGCCGACCCATGGCGGTTCGCTTCGAATCTACGCGGCGCATAAAGGTTCCAGGGTTTGCAGAAAAACAACGGCGGTAAGCCGGATACTCGCGGCTGAAAAAAAGTCCGGCCTTGACAAAGACGACATATTCACTGAATTCACGGAAAAGGTCAAAAAAGTTAAAACAGACCTTTTATTGTTTTTGGATGATGCGCGTAAAACAGGCAAACAAGTTGCCGGATACGGCGCCCCGGCAAAAGGGAACACGCTCCTCAATTTTTGCGGAATCGGAACGGACCTGATAAGCTACACGGTCGACAGGAGCCCGCACAAACAGGGCATGTTTCTCCCCGGCTCGCATATCCCGATTTACCATCCGGATAAAATCCGCGAGACAAAACCTGATTTCGTTTTCATCCTTCCCTGGAACATCAAAGACGAAATAATCGGACAGATGTCGCACATTCGGGAATGGGGCGGGAAGTTCGTCGTGGCCGTGCCGAAGCTGGAGATAATAGAATGAATGTCATCTAACGGCGAAGAAGATATTTAAAGATTGCAGAAAGAAACGATGATTGATAATCAAGAGCATGTCCTGGAAGGCGAAAACCGGCAGAGGGAGATTTTCCGGGCAATGACGCCCGGCCGCCGCTGGGAACAATTCCTGGCGCTGAGGGCGACCGCATGGAAATTAAAACGGGCCGGTGTAAAATCATTGCATCCGGAACTTCCCGAGGCTGAAATCGAAAATATGGTACGGGAGTATTTCCTTCATGCAAGAACCTGATCTGCTCAAATTGTTCGTGGCGCCGCTTGAGCGGGCAAAAATCGACTACGTGATAACCGGTTCGATTGCAACGATCCTCTATGCCGAACCGCGGTTGACTCATGATATCGACATCGTCCTCCACTTGAACGTCCAGGACGCGAAACGAATCCCGGTTATATTTCCCCAGAACGAATATTATTGCCCTCCGGAAGAAATCATTGTGGATGAAATCAAACGGCCGGTCCGGGCCCAGTTTAACATTATCCATCACAACAGCGGGTTCAAAGCCGATTTTTTTCTGCATGGCCACGATCCGCTTCACGAATGGGCATTCTTAAATAAACGCCGGATGCCGATAGACGACGAATATTCCGTCTGGCTCGCGCCACCCGAATACGTTATCATCCGTAAAATGCAGTACTTCGCCGAAGGCGGCAGCGATAAACACCTTCGTGATATTCGAAACATCACGGCAATAATGAAGGACAAGCTGGATTTTCAATTCATTGAGATGCAGGCTTCGCGGCTTGGCGTGATGCAAATATGGCAACGCGCCAGGGAAAAAACGTTTTTGTGATCGGTATTACATGATATTCACACAACTCCCGCTTATCGGCGCGTTCCTGATAAATATCGAACCTCTCGAAGACGAACGCGGTTTTTTTGCGCGCTCGTTTTGCAAAGATGAATTCAAGAAACACGGCATTGATTTCTCCTGTGTCCAGTGCAATATATCGTGCAATAAAAAAAAAGGCACGCTCCGCGGCATGCATTACCAGGCGGCGCCTCACGAAGAAGCGAAAATCGTTTCCTGTATTCGCGGCGCGATTTTCGACGTTATCGTGGACATTCGCCCCGAATCCAATACTTATAAAAAATGGTACGGCGCTGAATTGTCCGCAAAAAACCATGCAATGCTCTATGTTCCAAAAGGTTTTGCCCATGGGTTCCAAACGCTTGCCGACGATTCGGAAGTATTTTATATGATGTCGGAATATTATCATCCGGAATGCGCAAAGGGAATACGGTGGGATGAACCGATGTTTGGAATCCATTGGCCTATTTGCGGTATAACCTATATTTCCCCCAAAGATAAAAACTATTCGAATTATACTTATCAGCAAGAATAACCGTATGATATAATAGTTTTTACATGCATTTATTGTGACAGATTATATTGGTAAATAAAATTGGAAATAGCTGCTCAATGGAAAAAATAGTTGTTTTCGCGGATCAAGCCGTTGGTTATGAAATTGTTAAATATCTTCTGAATAACTATTTCAGTATTATCGAAAATATTATAG
>JBAVGL010000032.1:0-2901 GCA_049684795.1 Chitinivibrionales bacterium
GCAAAAACCAATATTATTTTCTTCACAATACACCTCCATAAAATTAAACTAATAAATTTTTAATTGGTAATTTGAACCGTGTTATTATTGGACATAAGATTGGCGCAATTTCCGTCACCCGTAGGATTTGAAATGTTTGCTCCGTCGTAAGATCCTTTAATTCTTTTCGAGGAAAGTTGGGCCGTCACCAACAAGGAATAGATTTTTTCAAAATTATCCGGATCGACCGTAGCTCGGTCGACGACCAAAAATCTTACTGTAGTTCCATTATAAACTAAACCATTACTTAAGCCAAAGTAAATTTTTGTTTCGCTTTTAAGGTAGACCGATGAAACATTATCTTGGAAATTGACAGCCACGGGGGTAGCCGGAAAAGCGGCATACAACCCTCCCGCAAGAAGAAGAGAAAAAGCGATTTTAGACTTCATAAGAACGTCTCCTATTGAAAAAGTTTATTTTGTCGTAGCTATTGCGATATGGTGGTGCCAAGAACATCCATCGTGGTCCCGTCCGTTCCTACCCAAACAATTTTGCTTTTCGAAAGGGCCGTTAATAGCTGGTTAAACATCCTGTTATAATTAGCGGCCCCTACTTTTGCCCGCTTTACAGAAAAGGTATAATTATATCCTACGAGAACAAAGGTGAACTCGCCGTTTAACGGAATCGATATTGAGTTAATCAGTACATTACTATATTCATCGGCGAAAATTATTCCGCTCATAGCTGCAAGGAAAACAGAAACCAGGATTATCTTTTTCATGTAATACCTCCGCAAAATAATAAAAGATGTTTATTGGATTTGAATAGCTATCACAATATAAGCAATATTTCCATCCGGTGAAGTTTGGACTGCTGGATCGAAATATCCACTGATCTTTTTCCCGGAAAGCTGGGATGTTAACAGCAATGCATACATTTTATCAAAGTTATCCGGATCGAAAGTGTTGTTAACCCGGGCCCGATCAACGACAAACCATTTTGCCGTGGTGCCATTAGGCATGGCCGTGGTAAAGTTAAAGTAAATTTTTGTTTCGCCTTTGAGGTAGACTGATCCGACTTGTAAAGGATTAAAATAGCTGGATGCCGCCGGACTAGCGGCTAACAACCCTCCGGTAAGAAGAAGACAAAAAGCGATTTTAAACTTCATAAGAAACCCCCAGAAAGAAAAAGTTTATTATTTGATCAAATTTAATAATGCGCACTATCATTTGCCTTTTTTTAGCGGAACGCGGCCATGGACCGCTGCGCGGCAGGCACATTTTGAAATTTCCAAACGTATTCGAACGAGTTGTTCATCCAAGGTTGGGCATACATATCTGCAGGCGGGGGGTTCCAACCGCACCATTCCCCGACAACATATCCTAAACAATTCTTGATATTAGCGTCCTTCCGTTCATAATATGCCGACAAATAATGTTCTATCTGTGTTGTCGTGTTTGGAAGTTCGGGATCGAGAACTTGACCTTCGATTATATCAAGAGAAGCAAAAAACATTGTATAAAAATTTTTACCCATGAAATAGCCAAAAGTTGCGTTAGCGTCGTAGTTCACCAATGTCCCATTGAAGTTCCAAGTAACGCCATACATCCAAGGCACGAAAATAACATTGTTTTGGACATCGGCTATATTTGAGGCCGACAGGCCGGGCAAATCGATGATCTCATTAGTATGGCCTGCCACATTTGGTGCAAGAGTTACTGAACCTTGCCATGTAGACCAGGTTATTTCGCCATTATATTGTGGGTCCCACATATCAGCGTCTATCATGACTTTGGTGTTCGGCATCCCGGCTAGATTTCGAACCTGATTTTGCCTGCGGTATATTTCCTGAGCCATTAATGCGCGAAAAGCTACTGTTGCCGAAAACCCCTTTCCTCCTTTCGATGAGGTGGGCAATATCCATGTATTAATTGTATCTTTATCAGTCTGGGAACCAAGATGACCCGCATTATCTGCTCTCTCTCCATATCCTATCAACAAAAAGGGTGATCCATTTACATAATAACACTCATCATGCCCTAAATGGATGAACTCTAAAAATTTCGAACTCCCTATTTTAGCGCAATTATTCATGCTTGACGCGGCATTATTGAATCCCGTTCGAATATTGCTTAAGAAGGTATTAACAAAATAATAATCAATCCCGTATATTGCATTTTTTCCGTCACCAAATTTTACTGGATCTGATTCATCCGCAAAAGAAGGCATTGTCGCAGGGGTGCTGCCAGTAATGTTACCATGTGAATCATAGGTATAATTGGTGAAAGTATTGAAATTTTTGATATTTGAGAAGGTCAAGCACCAGGCCGAAGAATAATGGCTGGATATTGTCATGAGTGGAATAAGTCTCATTCCGTATTGGTCCACTTCCTGAAAAACGGCCTGAATTTGCGCGGCGGTTATTGCAGGAGTTCCCACATCAGCAAGGATGTATTTATATCCCATCTGCTGCGCGCGAGACAGAAAATTAGCCGGTATCGGCGGATTCTGAATAACACCATAGCCCCACCAGGCGACCCTCAGTTCTTCGTTTACTTCGACCTTATCAACAGTAATCGTATTCCCTGTGGATTTTGAATTTTTCGTCCCGGTAACGGTGATTTTAAGCGTATGGGTTCCCGGCGCAAGATTCGTATTTGCATATAAAAGCACTTGATGTTGAATGCTTGACGCATAATAATCAACATTTGCCGCGGCCAGGCCATCAATTGAAAATGCACCTATTCCATAATTGCTTGCCATTCTTCCGTAGACCCTGATTCTTGTGCCGTTAAACTTTATTTGACAATAGCTATTTGTTGTGCCGCAGTAATGATAACCGGTGCCATAATTTCCCGATTCACCGGTTGATGACCAGCCACTTCCGCTATAATAACATAAATGGAGGTCGGAAGTGTTACC
>JBAVGL010000033.1:0-10374 GCA_049684795.1 Chitinivibrionales bacterium
GTCAATGATCCATTGTCCGATTTCATAGAGGCTTATTGACTTCGGGCCGCCTACGTGGAAAAAGCCTTGCTCTTCCCTTAAAAGCAATTCAACCGCGATGTCCATAAGCTCGTTGCAATGAATGCAACTCCGCCATTCATCGTGGAACAACGTCATGGGAAGGTTTCGCTTGAACCGTCCTTCGATAAAATCTATGGCGCCCTTTTCGCGTTGCACCGAATTGCCTATGGGAAGTCCAATACGCACAACAGCCCAACTCCGCGCCTTTTTCATTTCCCCCTCAGCGGCGCAGTACGTTTTGCCCACTACGCTCACCGGGTCAGGAACATGGTCTTCGCTATAACCGCCATTGGGCGGAGTATCGCCCGAAAACACCAAATCGGCGCTTAGGTACATAATATAGCTTGACGCACCGAACGCATCCACGATGTTTTTCGTTCCCGTGACATTGATCGCATACGCCTTTCCGGGCTCATCCTCGCACATGTCAAGATCGCACACGCCTGCCGCGTGCACAACATGGGTAGGCTTGAAAGTACATTTTATTTCTTCAAAAAGTGACGTATCGGTCATGCACCCGGAAATGAGGTTTTTTCCTTCAGGAGAAAAAACCTGCGGCGGACGGATTCCTAATACATGGTCAGGGGAAAAAACAGACATGAGCTTTTTGTAAATTGGCCACCCGTGTATGGATGTTACGCCAGTTAGAAGAATTCTACGGGAAGAGAAATTTTGTTGGTTCACGGAAAATAATTATTTGATTTAAATTATTTCGCTTGGATTTCCCCAGGCGCCTGAAAACAGCATATCGTTTATTGGTTTTCGGGTCCTCGGTTGAAGTTCTCGCAAGCGCAGGTCTTCGGGCAGCATGTTTGCTTCGCCCGGATATCCCATGGCAATGGCGCTGGCGGGAACAGCATCCGGCGGAATGGAAAATTCCTTCCTCGCTTTTTCCGCGTCAAAGCCGGCCATTTGATGGAGGAAAATTCCTTCGTGCATTGCCTGGACGGTCATGTGCACCGCGGCCTGCCCCGCATCGTACATGTGCCAATTATTAGGCTTGCCGCTTTTAACAAACGTTGTCGTTGCGCACGAAAGAATAAGTACGGGAGCGTGCTGCGCCCAGCGTTGGTTCAACTCGTTAAGCACGTGGAGAACCCGATCAAAGGTGTCGCCGATACCTTTTTGTCCGACAATAAAACGCCAGGGTTGTTCGTTCGCGCAGGAAGCCGACCACCGCGCGGCCTCGAATATTCTGCGAAGTTTTACTTTTTCGATTTCACGGTCCGCAAAAGCGCGCGGGCTGTACCGCTTTGCAAGAAACGGACAAAGGGGAAAATCGGATGCGTTCGCGTCCACGGTCAACTGCCTATGAGCTTTTTCAGATACTGCGGTAATAAAAACGCCCCCCGATGGACGTCTTTATTGTAATAGCTGCACTTCGGCGCGATCGACGCGTATCTCTTTTCTTCAAAATGGACGAGCGGCCCTTTTTCCTTCGAACACAGAAGAAAGCTGCAGATGCCTTCGGGAAACGAAGGGATTGCGCAGGTATACGGTTTATAATCGGCAAACAGCGAGGAAATATTGGTGATCGTCGTTCGCAACGCCTCGCTTTTCATCGTGGGCGAATCCGTCTGGACCACGGCGATGCCGCCTTTGTCAAGATGCGCGTGGACCAGCTTGTAAAACCCCATGGTCTCCAGCGACTGCACCGGCCCTCCCGGATCGTACGAATCCACGATAATCACGTCGAAAAGGTCCCTGGTCGTGTCTAAGAAGGTGAACCCGTCGGCAAAGACGACCTGTGCGCGTTTATCTTCAAAGCCGGTCGATAGCGCCGGACAATATTCCGCGATGGTGTCCTTGACAAGTCTGTCAATCTCGACGACCGTCGCGGTCTTTACGGTCGCATATTTCATTATTTCCCTCAGGCAGCCGCCGTCGCCCCCGCCGATGATGCAGACGCGCGCGGGGTCCGCGTGCATCATCATCGCGGGATGGATGATCGATTCATGGTAAATGAATTCGTCCCGTTCGGTGAGCACGACAATGTCGGCAAGGCATAGTATTTTGCCGAAGCTGTACGTGTCGAAGATCTCGATTTTCTGGAACGGTGACGCGCCGCTGAACAGGACGCGCTTGGCGCGTATCGCCGTCCCTGAGAGGCCGTTGACGAGGTTATTGATCCAGAGCGAAGCGCAGCTGTTCGATGTGATTGTTGAGGGGTTGTCCATACGAACGTCCTTTAAACAAAAGAGAGCAATGGTCCATGATTATGTAAATAATTTCCGGCACGCGTGTTAATCAACACAAACAATTGCGGCCTTCGGAAACCCGTTAAAGTTGCTTGCGCTCGCCGACGTGTACGAACCCATGGACTCAAACAAAAGCACGTCGCCGATCATGAGCTCGGGCAGCGCGATGTTCTCGTAGAGCACGTCGATGGAGTCGCAGGTGGGCCCGGCGAGGACGGAATTGAACGTCGGTCCGCTGCGCGACGTGAACAAAGGATAATCGGCATGGTCGTACATTTTCCCGGAAAACGACCCATATACGCCTTCGTCAAGATAATACCACCACACTCCCGCGCGCATGGATTTTCCCATGACCCGGGTCGCCAGGACCATGCTCGGCCCGCTGATGAATCGGCCCGGCTCGGCGATGATGCGATAATTCGAAAAGTAGCGGTCGAGATATTCGTTGATGGGCTGGCAGAACTGCTGGATGGGCGCCACGTTGGTCAGATAGTTGATGGGAAACCCGCCGCCGATGTCGATGATTTCAAGCGCGATGCCCGACAGGGCGGCCTTGCGGCAGATGTCGCGGCAGTATTCCAGGGCCTCGATGTATTTGAGCTGGTTTTCATTCTGTGAACCAACGTGGAAACTGATGCCTTTGACCGCAAGGCCCATCGCGTGCGCCTTCGCGATGAGCGCGAAGGTCTGCGTCGGCACCACGCCGAACTTCTGCGACAGATTGACCAGGCATCCGGGGTTCTGGATGCTCATCCGCACAAGTATCTGCGTTTTGTCCTTGAACGGCACCATTTTTTCAAGTTCGAATTCGTTGTCCACCACGAAGAGCCGGATGCCGAATTCCAGCGCGTAGCGGATATCGGACTCGCGCTTGATGGGGTGCGTATGGAGGCATTTGCGCGCCTCGATGCCGCATTGTTTCACGATGTCGATTTCCCCGTTGGTGCACACGTCAAACGATGCACCTTCCCCGGCAAGCAGTTTAATAAGTTGCGGCTCGGCGTTTGATTTGACCGCATAATAATGCTCGACCCCGGGAAGGGCGTATTTGAGCGCCCGGTAGCCTTCTTTCACCCGGCTGCGCGACAGGAAAAGGGTCGGCGTCCCGTGCTGGGACACCAGTTTTCGTGCTGATTCAAAGTCCATATAGTTTTTCTTTGAAGGAATGAAGATATAGGGTATGGGTATCGATACGAATGCCTTTGGGTATGACTCTCATTGATGAATAATATCATCGGGTATGTCGGGGTTCTTGTCGGTAATGGTGCGCACGGTGCGATTAAAAATGTCGGAAATATAGGGACAAGCGACCTGGGACGCCTCGTGGATTGCCCCGGTATATACTTTGAGACCGGAGATTTTATGTTTCTTTAGTTTTTTGTCCACCTGTGCGGCCGTAAGCGCGCCCAGGTTGGTGCTTTCCGAAGACACGGTGATCGACCATAATACCGAATACATCTGCACATACATGTACAATGGACACACATGGTTGAAAACCGAACGCAGCGTTTTCTGGATACAGGCAAAGGTGTTCGGCCGGGTGATCGGGGATTCGGTGTGCATGGAAAAGACGCCATGCGGGGTCCGCAGCGATTTTCTGACTTTCCTGAAAAACTCCCTGGTATACAGGAACTTCGACGGTCCGAACGGGTCGGTCATGTCCATGATGACCGCGTCAAAATTTTCCGGGTGTTCCTCGACAAATTTTCTTCCGTCAACGATGTTTATACGCACGCGCGGGTCGGAAAAGGCGTCGTGGTGGATCGAGGAGAGATATTTTTTTGAAAAAGCTATGACTCCGTCGTCAAGTTCGGCAAGGTCCACGGTTTCAACACCGGGATATTTAAGAACTTCTCTGAGGATACCGCCGTCGCCGCCGCCGATGACTAGGATGCGGCGCGGGTCGGGGTGCGCGCATAGGGCCGGATGGACCATGGGTTCGTGGTACTGGAACTCGGAATTCTCGGCGACCTGGGTGATGCCGTCTAAAATGAGCGTTCGGCCGAGTTCATCCGACTCGACCAGCTCGAGTTTCTGGAAACGGGTCGCGCAGGAGTGGATTTTTTTGCGCACGGTATAAAAATAGCCGTAGCGCGAGTTAAGCCACTCATGGTGAATTTTTTTTCCCATGGTCACAGTTCGTCGTAGATGTTTTTACATTCGTATATTTCGAGCATTTCTTTCCTCAGATGTTTCGATATCTTCGCCTTCGCGGTCTGCGTCAGGTTCCCGCTTTCATGCCCGAACAGGTAATTTTCGAGTTTGAATTTCCGCAGCATCATTTTCGTATGGAAAATATTATCGGAAACGATGTTGATGTCGTAGGCGGTGTAGCGGTCGAGGATTTCGTCGGATATATAGTCCTGGATCGAGGTGATGTCGTGATCCAGGTAGATTTTCCGGCCTCGTACGTCCCGCGTAAATCCGCGAACCTTATAATCCGTAAGCACGATGTCGGAATCGAAGCTATCGATGAGGAAATCCAGGGCCCGGAGAGGCGAAATCATTCCGCATGTCGAAACGTCGATGTCCACGCGGAACGTGGAAATGCCCGTGATGGTGTTCGTTTCCGGATACGTGTGCGCCGCGATATGGCTTTTATCAAGGTGCGCCAGCGCTCCGCCGCCGTCGTATACCGGGGAATGGCCCTCGTTTATGAGCACGGTCACCGACGCGCCCCGGGGATCGTAGTCCTGGCTTGACATGTTGATGACATTTGCTTCAATGATCCGCGTCACTTCTTCTAGTATGGATCTGAGTTTTTTGGAATTATAAACCTCGTCGATGTACTCCAGGTAGTCGTTCTGCGAGGCCTTTGACCGCGCATAGCAAATATCATAGATATTAAAGCTGAGCGACTTGGTGAGATTATTGAACCCCTGCAGTTTTATTTTTCTACCGCGACATCTATTTATCATTTCTTTACCCTTTTCGTAAAAAACATCCACCAGACAGCGCTACAACTCATTTATATAGAGAGGTTTGTACCCGCGATATTTGTGTGAAAAATAATTAATGAGAATGATTTCCGTCTTATTATTCGGTGAAATATTAATAATCATCCGGTCCGAAAAAAGCCTGCTCATGTGGATGCCCCTTCCCGAATCGTCCAGGATTCCTTCTCCCGCGATCTGACGGTCGATTTTATAGAGCACCATTTCTTTTGTCAATCTTCCCTTGTTGTCCGTTATGGAAATGCCGTATTTTTCAGTATCGTGCCCGCATTCCAGATAAACAAATTCGTCGGGCTGCAAATGAACTTCGACGTATTCCGGGTATTTTTCGGTGCCGTCGGGATAAGCCGGGGCATGATATACGGCGTTGGTTATTATTTCGTCCAGAATGAGCCGCATGTTTCCCGAAGTGCCCAGCGTATCGTTAAGCAGGGCCGTCGCGGTTTCCCGGACCTGTTTCGCCTCTACTGAGGAGCGGATGCAAAAGGAGCCCAGAACGCTATACGCCGGAAGCATATACCGCGAAAGGCCGAAAATATTTTTCGTGAGCAGCGCGTCAATAAGCGAACCGAGTTCCAGGAAATTAAACGGCGAGGTTTTTGGGATGATATTGGTGATGTTGAACTCCCGCGCCATGCGGATATAGTTGTCGATATTGTATGCGGTAATGAGGACGGTCCGGGTCGCGGGGCGCATTCTTTTCACTTCGCTTAAAAACTCGGGCCCTTTCATGCCGGG
The DNA here is from genome assembly GCA_049684795.1 of Chitinivibrionales bacterium. GTDB lineage: Bacteria > Fibrobacterota > Chitinivibrionia > Chitinivibrionales > FEN-1185 > JBAVGL01. The sequence continues at coordinate 5,951 of JBAVGL010000033.1, forward strand.
CATATTCACGTCGGAAATGACCATGTCGAAGTCGCGTTCTTTACACATGCGCATTCCTATTTCCGCGTTTTCTGCGGAGTCCACTTTGTACTTGTCTTCAAGAAAATCATACAGCATCATGCGTATGCTTGTTTCATCGTCGACAATGAGGATCGAATACATTGATGCGACCGACCTTTCTTATTGGGGCGTATGGACCGGCATGATAATGGTAAATGTCGTCAGACCGTTATTACTTTCGACGACGATGCGGCCGTTGTGTTCTTCTATGATGCGATGACAAACCGAAAGACCCAAGCCGGTGCCTTCGCCCGGCGCCCGTGTCGTGAAAAAAGGATCGAATATTTTTCCCTTGATGTCTTCGGATATCCCCATGCCGTTGTCGATGATGTCGATATGGACCGTTTCGTCCACGGGCTGCGTTGAAATAATGATCATCCCGTTGTGTTCTTTTCCTTCAAAAGCCAACCGCTCCTTTTTTTCCGTAATCGACTGCACGGCATTGGTGACCATGTTGATGATGACCTGTTCTATTTTGACCGGGTCACACAAAACCTTCGGCAAAGTTTTTTCAAGCAGCAGTTTGTATTCCGCCGAAGACAGTCCCTTGAGCTGCACGGCATTGACCGCCTTCTTGATGATCGTGTTGATTTCCGTTAAAACCGAAGTGCCTTCTTCCTTGCGTGACAGGTGCAGCAGGTCTTTCATGATCATGGTCGCGCGGGCGGTGGCGTCCATGAGTGTCGAAACGCGCTGGACGCCCTTCTGGTTGAGCCCGTATTTTTCCGGGACCTGCAGCATGTTGGCCACGGTGCCTGAAATCCCCGACAGCGGATTGATCATCTCATGCGCGATCCCGGCGGTCATGGTGCCGATAGTGGCGAGCTTTTCCGACCGTATGAGCTGTTCCATGATGTTTTTCTCTTCAGTCACGTCGCGAATATATTCGATGACGTTTTCCGTGGCCCCGTCGGTTCCCGGAACCGGATACGTGCCGACGTCAAAATACCGCACGTTATATAAGTCCCTTTGCATAAATTGCTGCTTGGCCACCGGCGTTCCCTGCAAAAAAGTTCGCCCGGCGGGGCAGGTGTCGCAGGGCGACGACTGTTTCCAAAACACTTCAAAGCATTGTTTGCCGAGTATGTCGCGAATGGGAAGATTGACATACTGAGCATAGCTTTTGTTGACCCGCACGATTTTATAGTCGCGGTCGATCGCGCATATGAAGTCGGTGATGGCGTCGAAAGCGGTTTCGAGCTGGTGTTTGCTGAGCTTGATTTTATCGGTCAAGGACGGTTGGTTTCTTTCCCCTTGTGCGCTGCGCAGCGATTTTTCAAGCGCTTTGTTTTTCCTGTTCAGGGCCCTGTATTGAACCAGGACAAAGAAAAAAAACGCGGCAAGAATTCCGAATGCGGCTAAGACGATTGGAAAAGGCATACTACCTTTATGTGATATATGGATTGCGAAATGAGTCAATCCTTATATTATAAAATAAAAGTATGCCCGCGTGAATTACTTTTTTCAGAATACCGAAATTTATTTGCCGTTCATCAACACGGCAGCAAAGCCCGCGCCGAAGCCGTTGTCGATGTTGACGACCGTCATTCCCGACGCGCATGAATTGAGCATGGCGAAAAGCGGCACCATGCCGCCCAGATGCGATCCGTAGCCGACGCTCGTGGGCACGCCGATGACTGGGCATGAAACAAGGCCACCTATGACCGACGGCAGCGCGCCCTCCATGCCCGCCACGGCGATGATCACCGAGGCGTCCTGCAGCTCGTTTTTATAGGCAAACAGCCGATGGATACCCGCCACGCCGACGTCATTGATAACGATGCACGGATGCCCCATGATCTCCACGGTGCATCGGGCTTCTTCCACGACCGGCAAGTCTGAGGTCCCGGCCGCGGCAACCACAATGCTTCCCTTGACCGCGTCCCTTTTCTTCCATAACGGCGATTTGTGCCAGAAACAGCGCCCGGTCCGGTTGACTTCGATTTCCGGGAGTTCCTTGATAAGCGTATCAAGAGTCTCCGGGTTTGCGCGCGTTCCGAATACGGTCTCGTCGTGCGCGATCTGGTTTTTTGTAATATCAAGGACATGTTCCGTGGTTTTGTTCTGGCAGAAGATGACTTCTGGATAACCCTTCCTGATGCCCCGGTGATGGTCGATCCGGGCAAAGCCGAGGTCGTCGAACGACAGGCCGCGGAATTTTGTCAGGGCCTCCTCAACCGAACTTTTATGGTCGTGGAGAGATTTTAGTATGTTGACCAGTGCTTCATGTTCCATGGAGTCCTCCTTGTAATCTTATTAATCCGTGGTACTAAAATAGTGCTTTACATGATTAAAAATCCAGGGGTTTTCTTGTGCGCTTTTATGTATACAATAAACCTTGTAGTTAGCAGCGTTATAACCCTATGTTATTTATTGCTTTACAAAACGATGTATCCTTGCAGAAAACACTTTTTTAAACAACAGGTTGTCTATCATAAATTAAAGAGATATCTTATAAAGTGAAAAGAAACTATACCAAAATCAAAGGAGGTCGGCTATGAAGCTCGATAAAACAAATATTTGGTTGCTTTGCATTGTCGGAATACTAATATGTACTATGGGCGCTTCTGCTGATTATGTCGAAGGTGTTGATACTACCGATGTAAACGGCTACGGGCTTGATTCTACGTTTCATGTAATTGGCGACAGCATTTTTGGAGAGAATATTATTAATTTTTGTTCGGCTGGCAGGGATGCCGGATATTTCAATTACTCATTTGATGATATAAAAATGGCCCCAGATTCCAATAAATTGCCATATTCAAATATTCCTTATTTAAACAAAAATTTGCAATATTGCTTTGTAACGAAAAATAATAAGGATAATATCTATTCTAAAATCCAGATTTTAAAATACCTTGCAAACGAACGGTATGTTTTTAAATATGGCACAAATACCACACCAAACAATCGAATGCTGATAAAAGCGGACTATGATCGATCTGTTAAATATAAACCAAATAATTTCTACTGTAATTTTGGAAATGGTTCCTTATGGGATCCACCTTTACCAAACAACAATCATCTTATCGGCTATATGATCTACGTTACCCCGTGGTCAATCGATACAACTACCCCTATTAATTTGGCACAATGGGATTCAATAAGATTTACAACCTCAACAACGGCCTCTTGGTGGACTGAATTGCAATATGTTAATATTGTCGCTGTTTATGCCGAAGGAAAATCGGACTTTCTTAAAGGTTGGACTTTATTTGTTGAGGTTGGAGTAAAGCAAAATTTGCAATCCACAGAAAAAAGTAAAAATACTCTTGTTGTAAAGAAAGCATCTGACGGATACCTTATTTCGCCGCCATCATCCTCGCCGAGCAATCTTATCAAATCACTGTCCATTTATAATGCAATAGGAAAAAAAATATCGATGATTTCAAGTATCAATAAAAACCAGGTTTTCTGGAAAACTTCCAACCGGAACATTCCGGAAAGACTTTATATCGCACGGCTGGAATTATTGGACAAGACATCCTGTAGTCGGGCGTTTATCTTGTCCTCTCGCTGAAAATTACTATCTGAAAGCTTCTTTCGCCACTTCTTCCAGCAAGCGCACTGTTTCCGCCCGAAAAATGCGGTTGCGGAGATTTGCGGCCTGTGGTTGGCCCTTGATATACCACCCTATGTGTTTTTTCAATTCAGCGAGCGCTCGTTTTTCACCATGGACCGCGCAAAAGTCCATGATCTGTTCGAGCACGGTTGACAGGCGCTGCGCGTTAGTCACGGGAGTATATTCGCCACGGGCACAATAGCTCTTGACATGATCAAAAATCCACGGATTTCCCAGGGCCGCGCGCCCGATCATTATTGAATCGCAACCGGTCTGCCGAAGCATTTCAGATGCATCTGCCGGAGTGCAGATGTCCCCGTTGCCGATGACGGGGATGCGCACATTTTTTTTGACCTCTGCAATTCTGTCCCACATCGCATGGCCCGAAAATCCCATGCTTTTCGTGCGGGGATGAAGTATGATCGCCGAGGCACCGCAATCTTCACAGATTTTAGCGCATTCAACATCCACCAGATCATGTACGGACCATCCGCTCCGCAATTTTACGGTGACCGGAACAGATACGGCTTTGACCATTTTGGCAACAATTTTTTTTAACAGAGGAAGATTGCACAGCAGAGCGGCCCCGCCGTTTTTTTTGACGACCTTTTGGACCGGGCATCCTGAGTTCAAATCAATAAAGTCCGGCCTGAAATGCTCTTCGATGTATGCCGCGGCATACGCGATATGGTCGGCATTGGCGCCGAAAACCTGTATGCCGACAGGCCTTTCGGATGCTTCAAAATGAACAAGACATTCCGTTTTTTTCGAGCGGTGAAAAATTCCTTCGGCGCTTATCATT
>JBAVGL010000034.1:0-4369 GCA_049684795.1 Chitinivibrionales bacterium
GGAGTAGTATGGTTTCAACCAATGCATTTCTTGAAACGAGCGGAGGCGCCGGGGTGCATCGGGGAGAAAAGAATCCCTTAAATTTTCAGTGCTTACTTGCATCGGTAAATTGGCAATCGATCAAGTGGGACGACGATTGGTCATGGGATTCCTCGGCAATTGCCGCTACAAACGATCCGGGATATCCAATTACTCCCGATTTTACCGATCCTACCCCGGAAAATCCGGGAATTGCGGTGAAAACGCTAAACCCGAAGTATTGCGATAGCGCGGTGACAACCGTTGACAATATCTTAGTGGAAGAATGGGACGGATATGTCTGGCGAACCGTGTTCGGCAATTCCCCCGCGTCTTCAGCCACGCCGGTTTCACGCTCAAGCGCTCTTTACTTCAAACCTTTATCTTTTATGTCAATAAGCAGATCCGAAATAAAGTATTTCCTTCCATTATCCGGCAAGATTAGTTTGCGGATCTTTGATATGAAAGGCAGAATAATCGCAACACTGGTTGATGCATTTCAAAAAGCAGGTCCGCATTCTGCGAAATATGACAAAAAGAATCTTGGTTCGAGCGTCTATACTCTCAGGCTTGTGTCTGAGAAAGAGTTTCTTTCGAAAAAGATTGTATTTGTTGACTAGAGAACAGCCCCGAATTAATCAGCGAAATCATTTAATCAGCGTCAATCAGCGGTTCAGACATGAAAATCGCTTACTACATCACCTCCCACGGTTACGGTCATGCGCTTCGCTCAGCCGTGATCTGCAATAAGTTTTCGCGCGATGTTGAATTGGTGTTCCGTACGAATGTTCCGGAGGTCTTTTTCAAGCAGGAAGTTCATCGGCCGTTTATTTGCGCACCGGCGGAATTCGATTGCGGTTGCGTCCAGACCGACGGGGTGACCGTTGACATCGGTCGTACGGTTGCGACCTATATTGAACGTGCCGATAAAAACGCCAGAATTCTTCCCGATGAAGTGCAATGGTGCGTTGAAAACAAAATCGACACCATTGTCAGCGATATCGTGCCGTTTGCCTTTGAGGTGGCCCATGCCGCAGAAATTCCATCGATTGCCGTGACCAATTTTACCTGGTGGGACATTTATGAAGAATATTGCTCCGCTTTTCCGCATTTCGCGCCCTGTGTTGAAAAGATACGACGTCAATACTGCCTTTCCGACATGCTTCTGGAATTAATGGCCGCATTGCCGATGGACTATTTTAAAAAAAGAAAAGCCGTTAATCCCGTCGGACGGGTGGGAAATAATGTCCGTGAAAGGATCCTTTCGGCATATTCCATACCGGAACAAAAAAAACTTGCATTAATTTATGCCGGCAATTTCGGCATGGATAGCATTTCCTGGAAAAAGCTGGAACAATTCACGGATTGGGAATTTCTTGGTTTATATCCCCTGCCCGGCTCAACTTCGAATTATCACGTCATTCCCAAGTCCCATTTCCGTTATCAGGATTGCATCGCCTCGGTTGACATAATGATAAGCAAGATCGGCTATGGAGTATATGCCGAATGTCTTCTCAACGGCACTCCGATACTGTATGTGCCCCGTGAGGGATTTGCCGAATATCCCGTGCTTGACCGGGCAATTGTCGAATGGGGAGGGGGGATTTGTTTGCCGAAAAACGATTTCTACGGGCTCAATTGGGCTTATCCATCAAAAAAGATTTCTTCTTCAAATCGACCAACACCCATCAAGTCTGACGGCGCGGAAGTTTGCGCGCGAGAAATTGAACAATTATACCGCGACCGTGTATAATCCGCCTTGACAACGGTATGTTTTTAATATACCATAAAGAAAAATGGTTCTAATAAGACCTTACTTTACATTATACTTGTAAGATATTCAATCGCTTATAAGAAAGACGACCTCGTGGCAAATCCTTTGGCAAGTTTTATTCCTGTCGAAGAACGAAGTGACGGCGTTTATATAAAAGTCACCCGGGAGGCGGCGGCGGCCCTTAAAGTTGACTTGATGATCAAGGCCCTGCAGGCGGCCATGGTGACCAATTATGATGCTGCAAAAATACAGGACATTATCCAGCATGCCCGAGGCGCTTTTGAAAGAATCGGCCCGTCATTTGAATATTATAATGCCGAGCTTGAGCGCTATGTGGACGCGGGGATAACGCCCATGAAAGCGGTCATGAAACTCAGTTCGAGATGCTTGACCGACAATGTCAAGCCAACGGCCGGTGCGCTCGTCTATTGCCTTAATAAAAAAGGCGTGCGCTATGGAATAAAAACCGACATAATCGGCAGCATCGTCCGCGACGTTGTTTTTGACAAGGAAGTGGTAATTGCCGAAGGGAAAAATCCCACCGCCGGCCAGGACGCGAAAATCGCGATGGAAGTGGACATCGACCATAACTTCAGGCCCCAGCAGAAAACGGACGGGACGGTTGATTATCGCAATATCAACACGATCACCCAAATAAAAAACGGGCAGGTCATCGCGAAAAAAATCCCCGCGACAAAAGGGGAGCCCGGCTGGTCGGTCACGGGCCAGGAAATAGAGCCGACTCCGGGAAATGACGTAAAATTTACCGGAGGCAAAAATACGCGTATTTCCGACGACGGCGCGTATCTGCTCGCGACCAAGAACGGTTATGTTTTTAAGGAGGGCGAGGTCATCCATGTTGGCGACGTGCTGCCGATTCCCAAGGACGTCGATTTCAGCGTCGGAAACATAAAGTATACCGGCGACGTGCATATCAAGGGCGGCGTAATGCCGGGGTTTACCGTGGAGACCGAAGGCAACATCCTTATCAACGGGCAGGTCGAGTCCGCCCGTGTCCTGTCAAGGAATGGAACGGTCGAAATCCAAAAAGGGATCATTGGAAAAGGCGATACATTTGTTTCCGGGAAAAACGGCATAAAGACCGAATTCGTGCAGGAGGCGGTCCTCGGTTCGGAGGGGACGATATGCGTTAATAAGTTTTGCATCCATACCGAGGCCACCTGCAATATCTTTGAAATGAAAGATCCTCATTCCAACCTTATCGGCGGCACCGTCAGAGCATTCACCCATATTGAAGCATACCATGCGGGCAATGACAAGGGCATAGTAACGAACCTGTCGCTTGTTGACAAAAATGAACTTGCCAACAGGGAAAAGCTGAAAGAACTTGAGACGTTGCAGAAAAAACTGGCCGAAGCGCTGGAACCCGTTAAGAAACAGCTTAAGACCAAAGCGGCGATTTTAAAGAAAATGGGAAGCGCATCGGACCGCATGGCCGGAGAGCTCAAGAAATGGTTGAACATGTTTAATGACCTTACATTAAAAATGAAATATGTCGATAAAAATATTGCCGAAATAAAAATAAAATTAAAAAATCCGGCAACCTGTGACGGGTACATAAAAATCCTGGGCGATATTTTTCCCGGTTCTACGGTGAGCTTTTTTGGCGTCGCCAAAACCATAAAAGTCACGATGACCAATAAAACATTCAGGATGAAAGACGGATCGGTTGATTCAGAAGGATAAAAGCATGGACGAACCAGAGGCATTGAAAATCGAAAATAAATCGGACTTTGTGTGGATCACGCTTCCCGATTCCGTCAACATGGACACGTACAAGGCGATTGAGGAAAAGATCGAGTCCAGATTGGACGCGGCATGCGTGCGGGTCGTACTTGACCTGTCAAAAACAAGCAATCTTTTCAGTTCGGGCCTGGGGCTTATTATCCGGGTCCGCAAATGGGTTGCCAAATCCAACGGTTTTATTTGTCTTGTCAATGTTTCCCGTAAAATTCGCGCGATTCTCGAAACGGTCCACCTTGACAAAGTGTTTACCATTTACGCCACCGATGTGGAGTTTGAAATTTCGCAGGAGGAAATTTTTAAAAAACGCCTGTTTGGAGATACTTTCGGTTTTGTATGCGTTAGCCGTATTGAAAACGGAATGTACCGGATAAACCTTTCCGGCCATATGACCGTGGACCAGAACCTTTCGGTCATCAATAATTTTAAACCGAATTATAAAATAATGTACCATGTTTTTGACCTTACGGGCCTGGATGTGATCGACAGCTCGGGTGCGCATATTTTTATGAAATTGTTGATGAATATCGACCAGCACGATGGAAAAAGCGTTGCTTATGGCGCTAACGACACCGTAGCGTCCCTGGCGGAGATCTTGGGTATAAATGAATATTTGCATTTTTGTGAAGATGAACGCTCGGCATTGGAAGGTATTCAAAAACTATAGAATTAAATCTTGAGCATATAGTCATGGCAAAGAGGCTTCCGTCGATTTTCGCCGGAAGCCTCTTAGTTGGGGTAAGGGTTCAAAATTTTGAACCCCTACAACTGCAGTAAATATTCCCTGTGCCCAATTATTTTAATTGTCGTAAT
>JBAVGL010000035.1:0-1978 GCA_049684795.1 Chitinivibrionales bacterium
GGAAAAAATCCGTTACGATAAAATGTATCCGTGCCTCAAGAAGGATTATTCCACCTTTAAAGAGATGTTTTGCAAGCCGCTGCTCAAGGCGCTGCCGCACCTTTCGCTGAGCAGAAGCCTGATGGGCGTGCTTGGCGATTATTTTACCCCCGAAAAGCTGCGGATTTGCTTTACTTTTCAGGCAAAATACATCGGCATGTCTCCCTGGGAATGCCCGGCCGCTTTCGCGATCATGCCCTACATCGAGCACTCGCTGGGCATCGACCACGTTATCGGCGGACTGAGCAAAATCTCCCTGTCAATGGCCCAGGTCGTCCGCGAGCTCGGCGGAGAAATCCATTGCGATACGCTTGTTAAAAAAGTCCGTGTTTCAGGCCGCGACGCCACGGGGGTCGAGCTGTCTTCAGGGGATTTTGTAAAGGCTGACGCGGTGATCATCAACGCGGATTTCGGCCATGCCATGGGCACGCTCTTCGATCCCGGCGTTATCCGCAAATGGGCTCCGCAAAAGCTGCGTAACAAGAAATACTCCTGCTCGACCTTCATGCTCTATCTGGGCATTGATAAAGTCTACAACGAGCCGCACCACAATATCATTTTCGCCAACGACTACGCCGAAAACGTGAAGGACATCATTGCGCGGGCGCGAGTTTCCGACGACATGTCGGTGTATGTGCGCAACGCGAGTATAACCGACGATACTGTCGCGCCCAAGGGACATTCGGCGATCTACGTTCTCGTGCCGACGACCAACATGAAAAGCGATATTCCGTGGGACCCGGCCATGACCAGGGCGTATCGCGACAAGGTGGTCCGGCGCATTATGGAACGTACCACGATGAAGGACCTTGACAAACACATAACCTGCGAAAAAGTCATCACGCCGGCTGAGTGGCAAAATGACCGCCATCTTTTCTTAGGCGCGACCTTCAACCTCGGGCACACGCTCACCCAGATGCTGTATCTGCGGCCGCGCAACAAATTCGAAGAGGTTGGACGTTGCTATCTGGTCGGCGGGGGCACGCATCCGGGTTCGGGGTTGCCGACGATATATGAGTCGGCCCGGATTTCCGCTAATCTGATCGGCAAATATGAACGCTGATCAGGAAGCGGAAACAGCATTTTATCAGAAAAAAAAACCTCCAAAGGTTTTTTTTAAACGTATATTTGTAGTGAATGCCAGGAAGCGATTTTAGTTACTATATTTGAATAAGTTATACGCCAGATTTTCGAGATAATTTTTAATTACTCAATACTGCTCACTGAGCGAAGCCGAAGTGAGAAAAGACGAAATTGCGTTCCCTTCGACTTCGCTCAGGGAACAGTAATTACGATAAATTTTAAATAATAACGAATTAAAATTTCTGTACAAATTTTCTTCGCCTTTTCGGCGGAGTACTAATTTTAAGAAACAGTTAATCGATTAACCTTTATTATTTACTCTGTTTTCATTAATTATAGAAGAAAGGCTGAATCGTGGGACAAAAGAAATCAACAAGCAGGAGAAATTTTTTAAAAATGACGGCCATCGGCGCGGCCGGTATCACGCTTGCTTCCAAGGTCGATTCGATTTTTGCAAAACGCTCCAGCGTTATCACACCGGGCCCCGGCAATAAATGGCCCGGCCGCGTGGCAATCAATTTTAATAAGGCCGCGGTCACCGCCAGCGGGGCGGACACGACGGTCATAAAAAAAATGGTGGATGACGCGATCTGCATGTTGACGGACCAGACAACCGTGGGCGGGGCGTGGAAAGCGGTGTTTCCATCAACCCTGAGCTGATAGGTAATTGCTTTTTTAGGGTATGGAAAGCTGTTTAAGAAAATGTTCTTTGCACACTCCATAATTTCCCGCTCTTTTCCTTGCCTTTGCCTCTTCTCCATCGACGGTATTCATGAAAAATATAGGTATTTCCGTGAGTTTTTGTCAAAACAAAAAAAGAAGGCTTCTGGCTTTAGGGCAAGCTTGAAAATTTACT
>JBAVGL010000036.1:0-14585 GCA_049684795.1 Chitinivibrionales bacterium
GGGTAAAGCAAAAGCAACATTTCTGATTAAAAAACCGCTTCCTGACGGAAAGCGATCGAAAACACCCTCAAAGACCGCCGTTCCATGGCGCGAAAAGCCGTTTTTTTCATGCGGCTCCGTCAGGAGCCAGTTGTTTCATCGCCGCGTCGAGCAGGCCGTACGCCCTTTCCAGTTTGTCAAACGATTTATGCACCCAGGCGCTTCCCCAGAAAAAATTACAGCTCGATTCGGCCTCTAAAATATTGTCGTACGCTTCAAAAACCATGTTCCGGATTTCTTCCCGGGCGCCCGCTTCCGGCACCTGCCCATCGAAAGCCATCTTGACTTTATGATAATAGGCGCTGGCGTTTTTGATCTCGTCAAGGCCTTTTTTCTGGAGCAGGGAACCGGTCCATTGCGTGAAGTCGCCGCCCCAATGTTGGCCGGTGTTCCATGCGCCCCTGTGGACTTCGACTTCTTCGGTAGGCGGGAATTTTTTAAGGTATTCGCTGATATGTATCGGCGTGAACCCCAGCGTTCCCGCGCGAAAACGGTCAAGCAACGGATGGTAGAAATGTCCCCAAAACCCCGATTCAACATTGGCGGTCCGGAACCATCCGCCGTTTTCGCCGTCGGTCCAGGTTGTCACCAACGCGGGAAAGTCGCACCATTTGGTGCGTTCGTACAGCTCGTGCTGGAACCAGCCCGGATCAAGTCCCGATTCCTGGGCGTCCGACAATTCACGGTCGCGCGGCACGACGACGATCTCCTCGCCGCCGTAGCGCGCGATGTACGGCCGGTACCGCAGCTCTTCCCAGCGCATGGCGCGCCTGGGCTTGATGTACCAGCAGTCAACGAGCACGTAGGCATAGCCGTTCTTTTTAAGGTGGGGGATCATTTCCATGCAGAAACCCATTTCAGGCGGCCAGAAACCATTAAAGGCTTCCCTTCCGAGCAGGTGCTTTCCCAGGCCTTTCCACCAGGAAGTCTGCGCTTCCCAATCCGGTTCGGGGATGAGCGGATACACCGGATGATAAAGCCCGCTTCCAACGAATTCGACGGGCGACCGTTTGTACCGGTCTAAAAAGTCGGCGATGTCAACGATATCGCGGAACGTTTCCCGGCCGCCGGGGTCTTCAAGCTGTTTGAGGAGCGTTCCGGAGAAGCTCATATGCAGCCTGGCGACGTCTTCGTAGCCTTCGAGCATGCGGGTGACGCGGTCGTAGCACCAGAGGATCTGTTTCGCTTCCCACGCATTTTCCGAATTATGCAGGGCCAGCAAATTGCCCGGCGGCTGGTGCATGTGAAGCCCGAGGGCATGGTAAATTTCGGCCATGGCGTTCCTTCTATGGAAATTTGATTGAAAGATGCTCTATAACAATAAAGATAAATTCTAGGAATTCATAAAGAAAATTTAATTGTCGTAACAAATCCCGGATCTCTTGTTTTTCGGTTTCCGAGCGGCCCGTTACTTTGAATCAGTTTTTTTAACACGATACGGGTTTTTTTGTTATATTATATTAACGTTAATGTAATATTGGCAAAAGGAGACGAAAAAATGAGCCGATTGATTTTTATTAACCTGCTGTGCGCGATAACGGCAATCGCTGGTCTTCCGGCAATGGTCGCTGGCGATGAATTTTCTCCGGACAGCATCAAAAGCCTGATGCACATAGTCGCGAATTACCGCTTGAAAGGCGGGGTCCAGGCGGTGGGCAACGGCTGGGACGGCGGGTCTTATTTTACCGGTATCATGGGCCTTTACCAAACGACAAAAGAACAGAAATATCTCGACAGCGCCACGGCGTGGGGGAACTATAACAATTGGATGCCGCATAACGGTGTCAACACCACAGTCGGCGACGACCAGTGCTGCGAGCAGACCTATTGCGAAGTTTACGGGCTCAACCCGACGACCGCGAACGCCAAAATGATCCAGAACGTCCAATCGAACCTTACGAACGAGTTTGACAAGGTGCATAACGCCCATACCAATGTCTGGACATGGTGCGATTTGTGTTTTATGTCGCCCCCCGCGATAGCCCGCTTTGCCACGGTAAGCAACCAGCCGAGGTTCCTCGACACCATGGACCTGTGCTGGTGGGGCACGGCGCAAATGCTGTACGATTCCACCCACCATTTTTGGTTCAGGGACGGCAGCTATAAAAATCAGAAAACATCGAACGGCAACCCGGTTTTCTGGTCGTGCGGCGAGGCCTGGGTGCTGGGAGGCATGGCAAGGATATTTCCCTACATGCCAAAAACGTACGCCACCCGCGCAAAGTGGGAAAAGCAATTCGTCGACGTGTGCACCGCAACCAAGGCCCAGCAGGGCTCCACGCTCTATCCGGGGCTGTGGACAACGAGCATGCTTGACCACCAGCAGTACCCCGACCCGGAAACGTCCGGGTCCGCGTTTTTCTGCTTCGCCATGATGTGGGGCGTCAACAATGGCATCCTGGATTCCACGACATTTTTGCCGTGCATAAAAAAAGCCTGGACCGGCCTGGTGGCCAACGTTAATTCCCAGGGCATGTTGTTGCGTTGTCAAACGCCGAGCGCGGCCCCCGCCAGTATTCCCGCGAATAATTCTTCCCGCGAAGGAGAGGCGGCGTTTATTCAAAGCGGCCAGGAGCTCATTAAATGGTTCCAAAAGTCCACGCCGATTTCGGCTTCGACCGTCTCCATGCAAAATTTTGCGCCGCTTCTCAGGTCAACCGCATCGGGAATTTCTTTTTTCCTGGCCCGGCCCATGCAAGCGACCCTCAGGATATTCGACATCAAAGGGGCTTTGATCGCCGATCGCACCGGCATGGTACGACAACTTCAGCCCGGCGGCGGGTCGCTTACCTGGGAATCATTGGGAATTTCCGGGCGGTCCTTCGTGGTGAGTTTTAACGACGGGGCCGGAAATAATCCGTCGCGGATCATCATGCGATTGCATGCACATTAATCCAACTGAGCCGGACAGAATGGTCAGTCAGGTATTTTCTACGCACCTGGGACCCCTCAAAGCATCCCTACGGTGCTTAAGAAAACACCTGACCGCCCATCTTGTACTCACCAGATATTCGATTTTTTTTCCCGCTTATTTTCTTTTTCTGTGGCTGTTTGTCCATCCCGATTATCTATATTATGCAATTGTCAACACGCGGGACGAGCCGTTCCCCGTATTTTTAACGGGAGAGGCCTTTTTCCTTTCCGAATGCGGCAGGGCCGGAGGCATGAGCGATTATGTCTCGGCTTTGCTTTCCCAGTCGTATGCGCTTTCCTGGCTGGGTTCGGCGGCCACCACCCTGCTTTCCGTGGGAATTTATTTATTTCTCCGCCGGACCACTCGCCTGAAAAAAAGTCTCTTCATTTTCCTTCCTCCCCTTGTATCACTCTGCATGATCATCCGGTATGAGCACACGGTCCCCCTGCTGACGAATTCGCTTATTGTATTGGTATGGATTCAGCTTTATGATATTTGCGCTTCAAGGTTCCGTACACTCCGTTATTGGCTGCTCCCCCTTTTTTTTGCTGGTGTTTTTTTTATGTCCGGCAGAGGCGCCGTGTTGTTTTTTATCGTGATGGCGATACGGATTTTATGGGCCGATGCGCCGGAATCCGAAAAAAAAAGTTCTCCGCGCATTCCGGCCCTGCTTTTGACTGCCCTTGTTTTTTCGATGACGCTGTATTTTTTTCCTGCCGTATTCGGTAAATCCGGCGGCCCCATGCCGATATATTATTCTTTTTCAGCCGGTCGCCTCCATGTTTATTGGTTTGATTGTGTATTCCTGGCGTCAATTGCCCTGTGTTGCATGCTCCCGATTGTTTATGCACGCCTGTCGATCACCGTGGCGCCCTATCGTACGTACAGGTTCGTCGCGGGCGCCGCGGCCGCGGTTTTGTGTCTCTATTTTTCACACAGCCGCTGGATCGGAAACCACATGCGTTTCGAATACCTCACGCATAAAAACCAATGGAAGGACGTCCTGACTTTCGCCGGTAAGCTGCATTCCGGGGACCTTGACGTAATCACCATGTTCGACGTCAACCGCGCCCTGTACCATACCGGCAAGCTCGCCAGCGATATGTTTCGTTATCCGCAATCGATCTCCGCCCTGGTTCTCCCCGTTGCTTTTGAAAAATCGCCGATCACGGTCGGCCTGCGTAGCGCCCAATTTTATTTTGAATTGGGAGAAGTCAATATGGCCCAACAAAAATTATATGAAATCTATGAAACATCTTCCGAGCACCCTCTGGTGCTTACAGGCATCGCCGAAACGCATCTTGCAAAGAACCAGATCGCCGCGGCCAGGCTGGTGTATGCCCGCCTGGGAAAAGACCTCGTCTATGGCGAGCGCGCGAGGACCATGTTGAGCACGCTCGAAAAAGACGGCGGGTGCGATGTGGGCGACCGGCTCAAGAACATCCGAAGGTTCTGCCCGGATAACGACTCGGTTCGAAAATCCGTCGATGTTGCGGCTATTTGTCAAGAGCTGCTCGGCCACGACAGCCACAATAGAATGGCCTTTGAATACCTTATGGCGCTGTATTTATTGGCGGGCGACCTTGAGTCATTTTCCAGCACCATCGACCGGGCGAAGGATTTCGGATACGCAGTCCTTCCCCGGCCCTGGTCCGAAGCTGTCGCGCTGTACGTCGATTTGATCAAAAGCAACGACCGCCATCTCCGGGCGCTTGCGGGCGAAAAGGCAATCGGGCAGGCCGCCCATTTCAAGGAATCTTTTATCGGCGCGAACAAGGAATGGGACCTGCGGAAACTCAGGGAATATTGTGACGATTTCCAGGAACATGCACGGCTTCGCCCGGAATTCGGCACAACGTACTTTTATTATTTCTTTTTTCAGCAATCGGGTATGGCCGGGTAGATGGTTGGTCAGGTATTTTCTCCGCGCCTGGGAACCCTCAAAGCATCCCTATGGCGCTTGAGTAAACACCTGACCGCCCATTTTGCAAAGAAGATTAAAAAATGCCTTTGTCTACAATAAAATTCCTGACTTTAGCGGTCTTATGCATCGGGTGTTGCATGGGCATTGGTTGTGGTCGTAACAAGGCATGGCCCCAATTAGACATGCAGGGGAATGAAATTGCTCCTTTGGCCCCTGATTTACAAAATGTTACCATTCCGCCGAATATCGCTCCTCTGAATTTCAAAATCGTCAAAAGGGCTGAAAAATACCGGGCCGTCCTTGGCTCCCGCGATCATGCCCGGATTGTCGTTGAGTCGTCCACGCCGTCCATCCTTTTCCCGGAAAAAAAATGGAGAGGCATTCTTGCGAGCAGCGCTGGAAGCGATCTGGTTTTAACGGTATGCATTCGGGAACATGGGCGAAATTATAGCGTTTACGCCCCATGCACGCTGCATGTAGCGCGCGAACCAATCGACCCCTATATTGCCTATCGGATCATAAAACCAATTTACAATTGGTGGAACGACGTCGGCATTTACGCGCGGGACATCGAGACATTCGATGAGCGGGAAATCATCACCGGCGCGAGGTTTGAGAACGGATGCGTAAACTGCCACAGCTTTTGTAACAACGATCCCGGACGTTTTACGGTCAGCGTGCGAAGCAAAAAATTCGGGAACACCTGCATTTTCATCGCCGGCGACAGGGCCTTTAAACAAAACTCGAAGTTCGGCTATTCTTCGTGGCATCCCGGCGGAAAGATCATCGCTTTTTCAAGCATGCAGGTGAACCAGTTTTTTCATACCGCTCGGAGCGAGATTCGAGACGTCATCGATATGTCTTCTTCACTCGCTTACTACGATATCGATAGGCACGCGGTCCGAAAAATCAATAATCTTCTCAACGCCCATGAATTGCAGACCTATCCGGCATGGGCCCCGGACGGCAAAACCCTGTATTTCTGCAGCGCGCCGGTGCTCTGGAACAATTACGATACAATCCCGCCCAGTGATTACGCAAAGGTGCGCTATAGTCTGCAAAAGATCGACTATGATGTTTCTTGTGACACGTGGGGTAAACCGGAGACGGTTTTATCGTCTGATAAGACCGGTCGAAGCATGGTCATGCCGCGTGTTTCACCCGACGGAAAGTTTCTGCTTTTCTGCATGTGCGATTACGGGGTCTTTCCGGCATTTCAAAAAAGCAGCGATCTCTATTGCATGGACCTTGCAACGGCCAATTATTGGAAACTGGGTTGCAACTCCAGCGAATCGGAATCATGGCATTGCTGGTCGAGCAACGGCCGCTGGATTGCTTTCAGCAGCAAAAGGTCCGACGGCATGTTCACCCGCATCTACCTGTGCTATATTGACAAATCGGGTAAGTCCGGAAAACCGTTCGTCCTTCCGCAGCGGGACCCGTTTTTTTATGACTCGTTCATGCGGACCTACAGCGTGCCGGAATTTGTAACCGGTCCGCCGCGCGCGCGGCCCGTTGAAATCGGCCGGGCCGTGCGTTCCCTGCCGCCTGTCGATGGAAAAACCTTGGCAACCATTCAAAAAGACAACCCGTGGGCCCAGCTTCACCAATAGCCCACAAGATAGATAAATTATTCATAGTCGGACTTGTCTGATTATTCTATTTTTATGACCTCATGAAATTTCCCCGTGTTCATATTGCCATCAAAGGCGCCGTGCAGGGCGTGGGTTTCCGGCCTTTCGTATTCCGGACCGCCCAACTGCACGGTATAACCGGATGGGTTCGCAACGACGTTTCGGGCGTTGAAATTGAGGCCGTCGGCACGGAGGCCCACCTTGCGGCATTTACACGTTCTTTAAAAACAAACCATCCTCCGCTTGCCCGCATCCGGTCGCTCGATATTTCGGAATGTGAACCCTGTACGCCGCCGGAGGCGTTTCGCATTACCGAAAGTTCGCTGGGCGAAGTCGTCGAGGTCGATGTCACCTGCGATACGGCGGTATGCGAGGCATGTCTGAGCGAAATGAACGATTCTAACGACCGGCGGTATCGTCACCCTTTTATAAACTGCACGGACTGCGGGCCCCGCTTTACAATAATCAAATTGCTTCCATACGACCGGCCCAACACGACCATGGTCGCTTTTGCCCTGTGCGACGATTGTAAAAAAGAATACGAATCACCGGAAAGCCGGCGATTTCATGCGCAGCCGGTTTGTTGCCCGAAATGCGGGCCGAAGCTTTCGTTGCTTGATAGCGAGGGAAAAGCCATCGATTGCGAAGACCCCATTGCTCAATGCGCGGAATTTTTGCTGCAAGGGAAAATCGCCGCGATTAAAGGCATAGGCGGGTTTCATCTGGCCTGCAGGGCCGATAGCGAAGCGGCGGTGGAGCGGCTCAGGAGGAAAAAAATACGCGAGGAAAAGCCTCTCGCGATCATGGTTCGGGACACCGCGATGGCCGAAGCCTTTGCAGTGATTTCCAAGGATGAACAGGCCTTGCTCGAAAGCCCGCAGCGGCCCATCGTGGTGCTTGCAAAAAAAGATAGCGCGGCCGTTGCCCCCGCTGTGGCGCCAGGCCTGCCTACCCTTGGGATTATGCTGCCCTACACGCCGGTGCACCATCTGTTGTTCAAGGACCCTCGCGTGCCCCCGCTCGTCATGACAAGCGGGAATACTACCGATGAACCCATCGCGGTCGTCAATGATGACGCGCTATCCCGTCTCAAAGGCATCGCCGACGCATTCCTTACTCATGACCGAGATATTCACCAGCGCAACGACGATTCGATCGTCCGGATCGCGGCCGGCAGCCCGGTGATCATGAGGCGAAGCAGGGGCCATGTTCCCGACCCGCTTCCGGCGCTGCATGACGTCCATGGAATGATCGCCCTGGGAGGAGTGCTTAAAAGCACGGCGGCTTTCGGCCGCGGTCGCATGTGTTATGTCTCTCAATATATCGGAACGGTGGCCACGACTGAAATGCTTGACGTTTTAGAGGCCGTCATTGCGCATTTCCGGCGCATCCTCGGCACATCTCCAAACATGTTCGTCCTTGACCCGCACCCCGGCTCCATTCTGCGCGCGGTCCCGGAAAAGACCGGTATACCTTTTGTCACGGTTCAGCACCACCACGCGCACGCGGCGGCGTGCATGGCCGAAAACGAATTGATTGAAAAATCGGTGTGCGTGGTGTATGATGGGACCGGATACGGCCTTGACGGATGCGTGTGGGGAGGAGAAATCCTTTTTGCCGGCCACGAGGGGTTTGACCGGCCGGGGCACCTGGCGTATATGCCCATGCCCGGCGGCGAGGCCGCGATCAATAACCCCGGCAGGATGGCAATCGCGGCATTGTATTCGGAAATCGGGGAACCAGCGCGCGAGGCCTGCCTCTGGATGCCGCTTGGCGAAAAAGCCGCCGTGATTGACATGGTGCGCACTTCCACCAATTGCGTTACAACATCAAGCATGGGCAGGCTGTTCGACGCGGTATCGGGACTTTTAGGAATTTGCAAAAAACGGACGTACGAAGGCCAGCCCGCCATAGAGCTTGAGGGACGAGCGGATGTGCTTGAAAAAGGGGAATATGACCCTTCGGTTCGTGGCCACGGTCACGAGATTCGTATCGGCGGCGCGAAAATCCTGACGCAGGCGTACGATGACTTTCGAACGGGGACCACGCGTGAAAAAGTCGCCATGAGGTTCCATCGCACGATTGCCCGCGCTACCGCGGACGCGGCGGGCATGGTCGCGCGAACAATGGGCTGCGAACGCGTTTGCTTGACCGGCGGATGTTTTCAAAATGTGTTATTGCTGGAAAATACCGTGGCGCTCCTTAAAAAAGCGGGCCTTAAGGTCTTTGTTCATCGACGCATTCCTCCCAATGATGAATGTGTGTCCTATGGTCAGCTCGTTATCGCTGGCGCCAGGAAAGAAAAAGGACTCGTATGCACATAGAAAAAAAAATTACCGAGTTTTTTAAAAATCCTGACATTCAAGCGCTGGCCGTTTTATTCCTTCCGATTCTTTTCTGGCAGTTTCCCCTTCTCTTGCCGCGCAATTTCTGGTTCCGGGGAGACGTGGCCTTTTATTTCTATCCCTTGACGGCCCTGGGCATGGAACAGTGGCGCGCGGGCGCTTTACCTTTATGGACTCACCTGATCCAATGCGGCTTCCCGCTTCTGGCCGACGGCCAGGGAGCGCTGGTGTATCCCCTGAACCTGCTTTTGTATTTCATTTTCCCTTCGCCGATCGCAAACAATTGCGGCATTGTTATTCAGACGCTTTTGACCGCGGGACTGATGTATGCCTTTGCTCGGAGCATAGGCATCGGCCGGCTGCCGGGCGTTGTCGCCGGATGGATTTGGGTTTTTGCCGGGCCTATCGCTACGAGCATCGGTTCGCCTGCGCTTAACGGGCTCACATGGTGGCCGCTCCTGTTTCTGCTTGCCGAGCGCATTTCCCATAAGTCTGATTGGCGGCTGGTCGCCTCAGGCGCCCTCGTAATGGGAATAGGATGGCTTGGCGGCTTTCCGCAAACAACGCTGTACGGAATATCCGGCGCATCCTGTTATCTGGCGTACAGGACCGTGATGGTCCATAAAAAAAAGTTCCGTTCCATGGCACTGCCGCTTGCGGGTTGGGCATTTGCGGGCATTACGGGAATTGGAATCGGGGCGATACAGATTTTGCCCACCTTGGAAATGTCGTCTTTTTCAATCCGCGCCGGTGGGACCGATTATGCCTTCGCCACCCAGGGATCGATGCTTCCAACGGGATTGGCGAGTTTTTTATTTCCCGCATGGACCAGGCTCGCCGATTATTGGATTGCCGGGCCGAATTTATTTATCGGTTTTATCTGCGGGGCGGCGGCCTTATTGACAATCCGAAGAAAGATGGACTCTCGGGCCGTTTTTTTCTGGATACTGGCGTTCGTGGGATGCATTATCAGTTTCGGCAAATTTAACCCCGTCTACCATTGTATATACAATTTACCCGGTCTCCATTTTCTGCGCATTCCCGCGCGCTTTCTCTATGTGACCCTGTTTTGCGTTTCAATACTGAGCGCCGCCGGATTTCAGATGCTCTTTGAAAACATCCTGGAAAAACGGAGAATGATGAATCGCCTTGTCGTTCTTGTCGCGCTGTCGCTTGCAGGGGCAATCGGGGGAAGCGTGGTGTTGTATCAGTCCAGGAGCATGTTTTTCAAGGCCGCCGAGGCATATGTCAAGCGCTCAATGATAGGCCAGGCATATAAAATGCAGAATGCGGGGTATTATCAGGACAGGATACACCGCATGTTCACCGATATCATGTCAGCGCTCAATCCGCTTTCGATGGAATTCATCGCCTCAATTGTCCTGGCGCTGGCGGCCATTGCGGTAATCTTTTTTTGGCCGCGGCGTCCGCGGGCGGCCCGATACGCCAAAATCGCCCTGTGCCTGCTTGCCGGGACGAATTTTCTTTTTTTATGGCACGGTCCCCTTAGGGTGCATACTGTAAGCGACCTTAAAGCGCCGCCGCTTGCAAGGTTCTGCGCGGAACAGCCGGGGCTTTTCAGGTTGTATACCGTCAATTCGCAGGAAGACATACAGGCCGGCTTATGGCGCCTGGACCGATTGGATCCCGATTATAACGTGCTCTTTAACGTCGCAACCACCGGCGTGTACAGCGCCTTGGGGTCCAGGAGGTATTTCGACCTTCTTGGTCCTTTGGGAAACGTCAATCTCGCGTTCGGGACGCCTCCCGTTTCTTGGCGGGAAGTCGAACAAGGCATGCCGATTCTGGACTTGCTCAATGCCCGATTTGTGCTGAGCGCCAAGGCATTGGCCGTTTCCGGCTTGAAACGGGAAAACTTCGACCCGCTGTTTCTTTACAGAAATGAAAAAGCGCTCGACAGAGCGTTTGTTGCGGCTTCCGCAAAAGTTGTTCCGGCCGCGTCGGCAATGCTTGATTCCATGCGCACCTCGTCATTCGACCCTTCCGAAACGGTCCTGCTGGAAAATGCGCCCGCTGAAAATATCAACAACGGGAAACGATCAACTGTACGGATATCCCAATATCAAGATCGGCTTATAGAATTGAATGCCACAGGCCCCGGCTGGCTGGTTATCACAAATTTATGGTATCCCGGATGGCGCGCATGGGTGGACGGCGGAGAAACGAAAATCTATCGCGGCGACTATGTTTTTCAAGCCATTCCGCTTCCGGCCGGGGACCATAGCATTCAACTCCGGTTTTCGTCCGGTTCCTTCAACCATGGGCTTGAGCTTACGATATTGTCATTGGCCGCGGTTCTGTTGCTCCTTGCGATTCGCGCCAAGCCTCGCCTAGTCACGGGGCTATCACGGGCTAACGTTTGGAAAAAAAACTATTACGAGCGGTCATGAAACCTTGCGATGGAACGTAAGGAGCGCGCCGGTAAACACGCAGACGCCGATGCACAGCATGGCCAGGCCCTGGCGCCAGAGTTCAAGCAAACCGCTTCCTTTCAGGAAAATTTCCCGTATAATGAACATAAAATAGCGAAGAGGATTGACGATCGTTACCTTTTGCACCCACACGGGCATGTTTTCGACGGGAATGAAAAAGCCGGAGAGCAGCAGGAAAAAAACCAGGATGAAAAACGTCAGGAAAAGCACCTGCTGCGGTGACCGGGCCACGGTCGACGTGAGGATGCCAATGCCGAGAGACGAGGTCATATAAATAAAGCCGAACAGTAGGAGCGTCAGAACATTTCCCTTGAAAGGGACCCCGAACCACAGGGTGGCGAATAAAAGTACGGCGCAGAGTTCCACGAGCCCGATGATGATGAGCGGGGCGACTTTTCCAAGTATCACATGCAGGGATGAAATCGGCGTTACCATGAGCTGTTCGAGAGTGCCGGATTCTTTTTCCTTGACAATAGAAAGTCCGGTAAGCAGGGCCGTGACGATGGTGACCAGGACCACGGCCAGGCCGGGCACCATGTACCAGGTGGATTTGAGCATGGGGTTGAACAGAATGACCGGCCGCACGCTCACGGGAATCACGTTTTCAACGCGCACGCCGAGCGCGCCCAGCTTTTTCCGCAGATATTTCCGGTTCCACTCCATGACGATGGATTGCGCGTATCCTGCCGCGACAATTGAAGAATTGGCGTCCTGACCGTCGACAAAAAGGCCCACCGAGGCCCCGTTTCCACGGTCAAGATCGAGCGTGAAATCCTCCGGAATGATGAGCGCGAGACGCGCCCGCCCGTTGTCAAGTTTTTCCCGCGCGTCCAGCTCGGAGGTTGATTGGCCCGTAAAGATGAAAAGAGGATTATGCGAAAAGCTTTGAATGAGCGAAGCGCTTTGCGGCGTATTGCTTTTGTCGACCACGGTCAGGGTGGTATTTTTCACCTCGGTGGTCAAAGCATAGCCCATCACGAACATTTGCAAAAGCACGGGAAAAATAATGAGTCTGACCATGAGCGGGTCGGCCGTGATCTGCCTGAGTTCTTTCCCGATGATAACGCGGATGAAGTTCATAATCGCACCTTGAATTTTTTAATGGAAACCATCATGAGAAACAGTCCCATGACAAGAAGAACCGAAAGCGGCCTCCAGAGTTCCGAGAGTCCGACCCCTTTAAGGATGATCCCCCGGATGACTTGAAGAAAATAGGTGGCCGGAACTATTTGCGACAGCGCCTGCAACCAGAATGGAAGCGATGAAAGCGGGAAGATAAACCCGGAAAGAAACATGGTCGGCAGCATGGTGATGGGCATGACGATAAGCAGCGCGTGTTCCTGCTTGCGCGCGAGGGTGCTTACCAAAAGGCCCATGGCAAGGGCCGTAAAAATATAGATAAGGCTGGCCCCGGAAAGCAGCAGCACGCTTCCGCGGACGCGAACACCGAAAAGCACTTCGCCCACGCCAAGGATAAGCAGCCCGTCTATGGCCGCCAGGATGACATAGGGGAGGATTTTCCCGAGAATGATTTCCCCGGGCGAAAGCGGCGTTACGAGGAGTTGCTCCATGGTGCCCAGTTCCTTCTCACGCGTAATCGCAAGCGCGGTGAGCAGGGCTGAAATCATGAGAAGGATCAAGGCCATGAGTCCCGGAACAAAATACAGGGCACTTTTCTGTTCGGGATTATACAGAACCGTTTGTCGAACGGTAATGGTCGCCGGGAGTTCCTGATGCAGAAGCGAAAGCACGGCCTTCTGCAAAAACGGCTCCACCGCGTTACGGAGGATCGTGCCCGTATTCGGGTCCGATCCGTCAATAAGCACCTGGATAGTCGCGGGCTTGTTGGGCGTGCGCAGGTTCGCGGAAAAGTCGGCGGGGAAACGAAACAGGGCCTTTATATGATACTGCCGGAAGAGCTCGTAAGGCAGGGCCGCCACGGGAACGATCCCCACCACCTTGAATAATTCGCTTTCGTGGATTGCCTTGATAAGCTCCCTGCTTTCGACCGATGGAGATGGGTCTTCGATGATGACCGGCACGTTTTCGATCGTCACGTCCAGCGCGTACCCGTATAAAAACATCATGACAATCGGCATGGCAAGCACGATGATGAGCGTTTGCCAATCCCTGAGGATATGCCGGAACTCCTTGCGAATTATGGCGCCAAGCCGCTTGATCATCGGGAAGTCCCTTCCACGAGCGCCAGAAACGCATCGTGCAATGTGGGGCAATTAAACCGTTTTTTAATGGCCCGTGGGCTGTCGATCACAGCTATCTTTCCGCTGATCATAATGGAAATTTGATTGCAAAATTCCGCTTCATCCATGTGATGGGTGGTCACGAAAATGGTGGTTCCCTTCGCCGAAAGCGCCTGTATGAGGTCCCAGAAATTCCTGCGGCTCACCGGGTCAACCGATCCGGTGGGTTCGTCGAGAAAAAGTATGAGCGGTTGATGGAGCGTTGCGCAGGCGAGGCTTAGCCGCTGCTGCCAGCCCCAGGGAAGGCTTCCGGTTACGCGTTTTTGCAAATCCGACAGCTCCAGAAGTTGCGACATTTCGTCAATGCGCTGCATAAGCTTGGTTCTAGAGAGCCCATAGAGCGATCCGAAGAGCTTCATGTTGTCAAGCACCGTCATGTCGCCGTACAGCGAGAACTTTTGCGACATATACCCTATTTTCCACCGGATTTTCGAGGTCTCCTTCATTATGTCGAATCCGGCAACCTGTCCGGAGCCGCTGGTGGGTTCCAATAGCCCGCACAACATGCGGATGGCGGTTGTTTTACCCGCGCCATTAGCGCCTAAAAATCCGAATATCTCTCCGGCCTTGACCCGCACGTTAATATGGTCGACGGCTGTATAAGCGCCGAATGTTTTGGTGAGATTGTTTGTTTCTATGGTGTAATTCATGATTTTTTGTAGTGGCACGTTGCAACGTGCCCTTGCTGTTTGGGCGGATGCGCGCTTGCCTGCCGAAGCGGCAGCGCAGGCAGGCCGTGCCCCTACTATTTTTTGTCCGATTCCGACAACAAATAAATAAACAAGTCTTCAATTTTAGGCATAATTGCCCGGCATGTTTCCGCCCCCGGCGCAACGGCCTTCACAAGAGATAAAATTTCATTTTCAGCGGGACTGCCGTTTTTCACGGCAACGTGTAAATTGCCTTCCGCGGGATAGAGCAGCGCGTCATATCCGGGGATTATTGCGTCATGCGCGCACGATAGGGGGCCTTCGCCGCTTTCCACGGAAAAAAGTTTGCACGGATATGCGCCGAG
>JBAVGL010000037.1:0-5195 GCA_049684795.1 Chitinivibrionales bacterium
GTGTATCCCGGCGACAAGGTCCGCACCCTTAAAAACGGGCGGGTGGAAATCATCATAGACCGCGAGACCGTTGTGCGGTTGCGGGAAAACACTAATTTGACGGTTGAAAACTTCCGCGATAATAAAAACAACACGGGGAAAACGCACGTGGGCTTTTCCCTGGGAACGGTATGGACCAAAATGAAAAAATTCAAGGACAAGGTCAGCCGCTTCGAACTGGAGCTTCCTACCGCGATCGCGGGCGTGCACGGTACCGTCTATGAGGCCTCGGTCGGAAAAGACACCTCCGCCGAGGTGAAAGTATTCGACGGCGAGGTGGCCGTGTCGGGCGAGTCCAAACCTGCCGGGGCCTCCGCGGCCGCCGTCGCGGCCGAGGAGGTGCGCGGCCCCGACGAGGTCGCCGGGCCTGATGAAGTGAGCCTCGAGCAGTGGGTGCAGATCGTGCGCGACATGCAGATGATACGAATTGACAAAAGGGGTAGACCCCGGGCCGTGGAGCCGTTTACAAAAGACCCGAAGGACTCCTGGGAACGCTGGAACGAAGAGCGCGACCGGAGAATAGAGGAAATTTTTTCGGAGACGGAGTAAGCAACTACTGTCATGAAACCTACAAAAAAAGCGATTGCGCCGGCCGTGCTGTGCATCGTGCTGGCGGGTATCGTCTTTATTAGGCCGCTGAGGTTCTTCGACATGGTCCTCTACGACCTTAATTTCTCCTTCAGCACCCGCGCGACGTCCCAGGATTCCGTGGTGATCGTGGGCATCGATCCGGCGAGCATAAGCGACGTTGGCGCCTGGCCGTGGCCCCGCGGGACCATCGCGCGCCTCGTCAATGCAATAAACGCGTGTTCGCCGCGGGTGCTCGCGATCGACGTCCTGTTCCCGCCGAAGCGCGACAATACCGGGGGCAACGACAGCCTCGCGGCCGCGCTCTGCGCGGTGAAAAATCTCGTCCTTCCCTTCCGCGCGAGCTCCCTTACGGGCGATAACGAAAGCCAGGCATTAACGGTGCCGCTGCAGGTCTATCCGCAGCGTTTTCTCATGCTTTTGCACCAGGACAAACTGAAGGACCTTACGCTGTTCAACGCAAACCGAATCGACGCGTCGGACCCTTTATTTTCCCGGTGCGCCGGCCGCAGCGGCGTCATCAACGTGACGACAAGCAGGACGAGCCAGAAACTACGGGAACTGGTGCAGGTCATCAAGGCGGGCGACGATTATTATCCCTCTTTTTCCTTGAGCGCCGTTGCCGCGTATCTTTCATGCGCGCCGGAACAGTTTGAGCTTGACGGGAATTCGCGGGTAAAGGTCGGAAACAGGTCCGTCGGGATTTCCTCGTACGCCGGGACGACCCTGCTCCATTTCAGAGGACGGGCTGGAAGCATTACAACCGTTTCCGCGTCCCGGCTCCTGGACCTCGCGCGGCGGCCGTTGGACGCTTCGGTCCTCCGCGACAAGCTGGTTTTTGCCGGGGTGACCGACGCCGGTGCGGGCGCCGACTTTTTCACGACGCCGGTGGGCGCGCAGCTCCCGGGGGTGGAAATGTGGGCGACCGGCGCGCTTGACGTCCTCCAGAATACCTGGATACGCGAAAACAACCGGATACTTGACATATGCAATATCGTCCTGGTTTTTTTCCTGTTCCCGGGGCTGCTGCTCATCGCCCGCGGCAGGAAAAGGGCCCTGACCGTTGCCGTGGCAACGGGCTGCGTGGTTGCGAGCGCGGCCGCGGGTTTCGTGTTCTTTCACGCGGCGCACTATTTCTGGAACCCGGCAAACCACCTGTACGCCTGGCTGTTCACGGTCGTCATGCTGGCCGCGCAGAAAAACGCCGTGTTCTTCGTTGAATACGCGCCGCTTGATTTTTCCGTGCCCCTGGGCGCGGAAAAGGACGTGCTCCCCGCGCCGTCGGAAAACGATTTCGTCCGGGTCCTCCCCGAATCGGACTCCGCCTCCTTTGTCGCGCGAAAATTGACCTCCATCGCGGACGCGAGGTCGTCGGATTCAAAACCGGCAGAGACTTTTTCCGGCACTGTCGTGGAAGAAAACTTTTATAAAACAAACATCGTCCATGCCGTCCGGGAAGCAGATGGCTCGCGGAGCGCCGACGCGGCGCTTACTCCGGAACAGGCAAGCGCGTTCCAGCAGCTGTGCGGCGGACGCATCGTCAGGCTTTTAGGCAGCGGCGGAATGGCCGACGTGTACCTCGTCTGGAATCCGCGGATCGAAATATACCGGGCGATCAAGGTCATCAAACCGGGCCAGCCTTCGAATTTACTGGAGCGCTTCGAAACGGAAATCCGCATATTGTCAAAATTGCAGCACCCGCAGATCGTCCAGTTTTATAGCGTTGGGGAATGGCACGGGCTTCCCTACATCGAAATGGAATACGTCCCCGGCGCGGCCCTGGACGACGTGTGCGCGAAATGCGTCGTATTTACCCCGCATGAAGCGATGGCCGTCGGGATACTGGTCTGCCGGGCGCTGCAGTACGCCCACAACCAGGTCACGACGATTTACGGCAAAGTGTATAAAGGCGTCATCCACCGCGATCTTAAACCCGCCAACATCATGCTCAGCCGCGGCGGCCGCGTGAAACTCACGGATTTCGGCATAGCGCGGCCGGGAGAAGTCAGCCTGCACACGATGGACAGCGGCAAAGTCGTGGGAACGCTCCCCTACCTGGCGCCGGAACAGCTTAGCGGCGCGGACATGACCGCGCAGGTTGACATTTACGCATTGGGCGCGACGCTGTTCGAACTGCTTGCCGGGGAGCGGGCGTTCCCGCAGCTCGACATGAACGTGCTGTTGTCCGCGAAATCCACGGGAAAAGTCCGGGCTCTCCCGGACCATGTTCCTCCCGCGCTGCGGGAAATTATAGCAAGGGCCATGGCCATAAAAACCGCGGACCGGTACTCATCGGCCGCGCACATGGAAAAGGACCTTGATAAGGCATACAGGAGCCTATCGGCCGAAACGCCTCCGGGAGGCTATAGTGTGCTGGAAAACCTTGTCAAACGATTTGAAAAATAACGTTCCGCCAATCATTTTATAGAGTATGAGCTATTACTACCTGGAAATAATCAAGGGCATCGAGGCCGGAAGAAAACATCTTCTCGCCGACGGCGGAATAAGCATAGGAAGAAGCTCGCAGAACACCATTGCCATGCATTCGGCGGAAAAAAGCGTTTCTGCCCACCACGCAATTTTCTATAAAACAGCCGACCGCGTCCTTTTGCAGGACATGGAAAGCACCAACGGCACCTACGTGAACGACCAACCCGTAAAGGAACGCCAGCTCCAGCCCGGGGATGTAATAGGCCTGGGCAAATCGGGGCCCCGCCTTAAACTGATAGTCTCGGGCAAAGAGCTGGACACGTCCCCTCCTAAGGCGAACCAGTTCGTATCTCCTCAGTCAACGGGCCTCCGCACGAAGGAAGACGAGATGCGGTTTTTCACCGAAGAAAACGAAAACTCCACCGGAAAGGAAGATTTGGAGGCCATCACCCGCATCAGGCTTAACACAAAACCGGCCTTGCCGGCGGGCGAGTCGTCGCAGACCGTTGAATTTGAAAAGAAGATCCTGCATAAAAAAATGGGCGCTAGCGATATGCATGACCTTATGAAGGACGGCAAGCGGCTTGACAAAGTCATCAAGCGGGGGAACCTGGGCGAAACGCAGGTCTCGATGCTCCGCACCATGCACGGCGCTAACAGGAAAATGCAGCGGCAATGGATCATGATCCTCGGCGCCGTGGTGCTTGTGTCAATCACCGCGATAGCATTTTTCGCCATCCGGGCCTTTCAGTACAAAGCGCTTGTCAATAAGGGCCTGACCCTTAAGGCAACGCTGGATTCCTACGAGGAGCGGATATCGCGGGCTAATAAAAACCCCGATGGCAACAGGCGCGAGCTCGATTCGCTCATCAATGCGCTTGACAAGGCCAAAATGCAACTGGCTAACGTGAAGGGGACCATCCGCGAAAGCGACTTCGGCAAATTTTATTCAGATCCGCTCGAGAAAACCATCGACGAGGTCCTTATGCGCTTCGGCGAGACCAATTACCACATCCCCCGTGAAATGGTCGAACGCGTCAAGTACCATATTTCAGTGTATTCGGGCCCGCTGCACGCCACCATCGCCAAGTATATCAGCCGCAAGGAAAAATATTTCCCCATGATCCGCAACATCTTCAAGGAAAATAACCTTCCCGAAGACCTTGCCTACGTTTCGATGCTCGAAAGCGGGTTCAACCCGCGCGCCTTGAGCCATGCCGGGGCGCGGGGAATGTGGCAATTCATGCCCGAAACGGGACGGCGATATGGCCTGAAAGTGCAGGACGCGCTTGACGAACGGCTCGATCCGGAAAGGGCCAGCCAGGCCGCCGCCAAGTATTTCAAGGAGCTCATCGGCATCTTCGGCGGCAGGAGCTCGGTCATGCTCGCCATGGCCGCCTACAACGCGGGCGAAGGCCGGATCGTGGGCGCGCTGCGGAAAATCGACAATCCCATGCGCAACCGCGACTTCTGGTACATTTACAGGATGGGATACCTGGCCGAGGAAACCAACGAATACATCCCGCGGGTCATTTCATTGCTCATCATATCGGAGCATCCCCAGCAATATAACTTCACCGGACTACCCAGCGCGCCCTCCGGGCAGATGGACTCCGAAAACGATTTCATCCCTCTTGACGACATAAAAAACAAAGCTCCGGAACATTATTAACATTCCCCTGTGGGAATCACCAGTCCAGCGGGCTTTTAATTTCTTTTACTTCCCTTCCTATTTAACCACCTTTTGTTTAATATGCATTTTTAAATTAGAAAAACGATGAAATAAGGAAATTGTCTTTTTTTATGGTTTTCCTTATAATAAAATATTGATATTATAGGAGGTTGGCGCGGATTAAACAGAAAATATAGAATCATTGGTTGTTCGTCTAATCGGAGAGAAAAATGAATAATTGGGGCATTCCTGACTGGCTCGAAAAGGAAGTAAGAGAACGAGATAAGACTTGCGTCTACTGTGGCATCCAAATGATTGAAAAGATGCCTTCCGGTAGCTATAGGAAATCTGTCGCAACATGGGAGCATATAATCAACGACGAAAGAATCATAAATCGTGAAAATATTGCCCGATGCTGCGTCTCATGCAATTCAAGCAAGGGGACAAAGAAACTAAAGGATTGGAT
>JBAVGL010000038.1:0-2742 GCA_049684795.1 Chitinivibrionales bacterium
ACGCAATATCCGGCACAAAATTTGCAAGAATAAAAAAACGTCTGGGGTAATCCAACAGCGAAGCGCGCACTAAAAAGTGGGGGGAAAAACTTTTGAAATTTAAACAATGCACAATTACGTTGTCCATGATTTTTGCCCTGCTTCCAAAGGCCTGGGCCATTGATGTAACTAAAAGTCAATATGACCTCGCTTGTACCGGCGCGAACACTTTGGAAACGGTTTTAACGCCGAGCAACGTGAATACCGCGACATTCGGCAAGCTTTTTACAAAAACCGTTGACGGTCAGGTTTATGCGCAGCCGCTCTATATCCAGAATTTTACGATTAGCGGCGGCGTTCACAACGTCGTTTTTATTTGTACGGAGCACAACAGCATCTACGCTTTTGACGCCGATAACGGAAGTACGCCGGCTTTTTGGCATCGAACGTTGCCCACGCCCGTAACAAGCGTTTTTTCATGCCAAGACCTTGTTCCCGAAGTGGGGATTACAGCAACCCCGCTCCTCGACCGGACAGCGGGGGCATTATACGTTGAAGCGTCAACTCTTGAAGGAGGCGCATATTTTAATAAGTTATTCGCCATTAATCTTATTAATGGCAACGATTTGGTTGCACCCGTAATCATTCAAGATACCGTTGCCGGAAGCGGCAGCGGAAGCTCCGGAGGGAAAGTGGATTTTGACTCCTTCCTGGAATTTTGCAGGCCGGGGCTTCTGCTTCTTAATGGTAAAATTTACCTCGGTTGCGGTTCTCATTGCGATGATGGGAATTATCATGGTTGGCTTTACGCGTATAATGCAAATGATTTAAGTCGGTTTGCCGCAAAATGCATGACGCCGAACGGAAGTCAAGGAGCTATTTGGCAACACGGAGGCGGGCTCACCAGCGATGGAACGAATGTTTTCGTCGTTACCGGCAATGGGTCGTACAGCGCCAGCGACAGCAGCCTTGGTGAGTCTGCGGTAAAGTTTGGCGGCGATCTTAATTTTTTGAGTTCATTTACTCCATATAATTATGTCAGCCTCAACAACGACGACAATGACATGTGCAGCAGTTTGATGCTGATTCCAGGATCCACCGTTTGCACGATGCAAGGGAAAGCCGGCTCCATTTATATTATGAACCAAAATAGCCTTGGCGGATACAATTCTTCTTCCGATAATATAATCCAGCGTTTTGATAACGCCTATGCCAGCGATGGAAGCGGCGGAAACCCGGTGTCTGTATTCTGGAACAATCTTTTTTACCTCTGGGCCGGTTTTGACCATCTGCGTGCGTATAGCTTTGACGGTTCAAAGCTCAGTACAACAGAGCAGTCGTCATATTCCATCAACCAGATACAGCACGCGGGATCAATCTCGGTGTCCGCCAACGGCGCCACTAACGGTATTTTATGGGGGACCAATGTGGGCACCGGACGGTTTTACGCTTTTGATGCAAGCAAAGTTTCCATCATGCTTTGGAACGATAACCAAGCGCCGAATTCCCGCGACATTCTCGGCAGTAATGTTCAAAAATATGCCCGGCCCATTGTCACGAATGGAAAGGTGTACATTGGCACAGTCAACTCGATGGTTGTCTATGGTTTACTGCAACCCAATCCCACAATAAACAATCATGATGTAAATACGGAAGAATTGCACATGGTAAAGTTTATTCGGGCAACACGGCGGGATTTTTCATTGATATTCGGCAGCTCAGGAAACTATGAGATAACCGTTTTTGATATGCGTGGCCGGATTGTTGCCCAAAAACGGAGCATTATCAAGGGAGGATTTGAACGGATTTTCACGCAGGATAATGAATTCCGCCCGGGAGTATATGCTGTATATATTAGCTTTGCGCAGCAGGACGCGACTATCCGATCGATGATCGTTCAGTAACCTCATAGGAATCATAGCCGTTTTCGATGCAACTCTGCAAATAACCGTAACAAAAAAGCTTTGTTCACCAAATATTTGTCAAGGAACGAATAAAGTCATCATTACGTGGATTCCCGGACAACGAGGCCTGTATCAATGATTGCGTGGCTCGGGGATATTTTCTTTTCACTCTGGATTTTTGCCATGAGTATTTTTACGGCAGTATCGGACATCCTGCCGTTTATTGTTCCGATGGTGGTAAGCGGGGTAGGGAAGAACAATCTGGACTGGATATCGTCGAAACCGACGATGGCGACGTCATCCGGGACTTTCAATCCCCGCTTGTTAAGCGCATAGATTGTTTCCCATGCTATGAGGTCGCTGAAGGCGAAAATTGCCGTAAACCGGATACCTTCATCAATAATCTTGTTTATATAGTGTTCAAGGTATTCTCCCGTCACGACAATTTCATGAATAAGATTATTTGAGAGAGGAATCGTATTATCCCGGAGGGCTTTCCGGTAACCCGCGCCTCGTTCTTTCGCGCTTGAGATGTATTTCGGGCCGTTTAACAGCAATATATCCTTGTGTCCGCGATTTATGAGGTGTTGCGTCGCCAGATAACCGCCTTTAGTATCATTGACTATTGCATAATCAACGGAGGGATCTTGAATGCGGCGTCCGATCAAGACGAATGGCGTCGAGGTTTGTTTGAGTATGGTGATGTTTTCGACGGTTTTTTGACAAGGGCACAGTATAATTCCGTCGACTTTTTTGCTCAACGCCGAATAAATCGCCTGTTTTTCGATGTCCTCGTTTTCGTTGGTATTGATAATGATCGTGGCATACTCAAAACGGCTTGCCGCGCATTCGATTTCCT
>JBAVGL010000039.1:0-3126 GCA_049684795.1 Chitinivibrionales bacterium
ATCGATAACCACGGCTGTAAATTTGTCATTAAATAGCGCAACGGGCGTTTTCTTTCCGCAGAATAGTTTTCTTACTGCCTAATTTTTCCGTGCTTTTTGCTTTACTTGGCGTGGCCAAAATGCTATAATCATGTCACTAATTTTCAATCGGAATATTGTTACCTTTTTAAAGGAGGTTTTGTGTTTAAAAAAATCGCGATCGGCGTCATGTTGTTTTTCATGGCTGTTTCGGTGCCCGTAATCGTGCCAAGCTGCAACTCAAGTTCATCGCCTACAGGCCCGGGAAATAATTCCAACGGCACATCGGTGAATACCCCCACGAACCAGTATTCCGTAATCGTCATGGTAGCGTATGTCGGTGGATTGGGCGGATGCGCCATGGGTGACGTGACTAAAAACGTAAACGGAGTCAGCCAGCCGGTTACCGACGCGCAAGTAACCATTAACTCAGTAAATCTTGATACCATGGATGGAATGTACTTGAGCACCGGGGTGAGCACTAATGCCGGAACACATTACACGTTATCAGTGACGGAGGGAGGAACGACAATCGCGACGGGAACCGCGATCATGCCTTCAACTCCGGTTATCCTGACGCCGGCAGATAACAGCGCTCATGCTATAAATACCTCGCTTCAGGTTGCATGGTCCGCAGTTCAAAATGCAACGTCAATTTTAATCAGCGTGGCTTATCAAGACACTTTGGGCAACGACACTACCATTTATGAACCGGCCAGTTTACCGCCGAGCCAAACATCCGTTACCATTCCTCAAACGGTATTTAATATGGGCGGAACGTATAAAATTGACGTCAACGCTATCTATGGATTGCCGCCGAATTTATCGGTTATTGATTCCACGCAAAAAGGCTATAATATTTCCGGGCCCGCCGGAATGTTTACCGCGATTAGCGAGGCAATAGATACCGTGTATGTCAATACGGGCCTGCTCGTGAAAAAGTCAATGGAAAAAAAGCGGGTTGAATCGGCCAGGGACAAGGTATTGAAGATCGCGCGAAAATGGTTTCCAGGGATTTTCTAATTTTCATGAAGAATAATTAGCCTTCAAAAGCCCCTGCCTTCCACAGGGGCTTTTATTTTTTCATCACCAACGCCCTTGGAGTCACAATGATAAAAGTAAAAATCCTTCGATGTGCGACGCTTGCGTCCTTGATTTTCCTTTTCTATAAATCAATGCTACTCGCGCAAATTACGGTGAATATTAATTCAGGAAATCCCGCTTTCCCATTTCCCCAGTTTCTCGCGTATGAAAACCCAACGCAGGAGCTCGGCAACCTTGCAACGAACAACCCCGTAGGCGTTTGCCATGCGGAAATGGAAAAAAGCATTCGTGAAGCTTATCAAATTATGATGAATCGGGCGAATAAAACCGGAACGGCGCTCAGCGGCGTTGACTATATCAAATTCACGTCAACCCCGGATTGCTCTGAAGGCGACGGATACGCGCTTTTGGCTGCGGCGGCAATGGCGGACAAAACCACCTTCGACGGATTGTGGCTTTGGGTACACGATAACGCCCTGAATAAAGACACCAGCTATTCCACGGGTCAACCATCCGCACCCTATATTTATGGTTCCCTTGTGGGCATTTGGAATGTTGCCGGCGGTAACTCTGCCACTGATGGTGATGAAGACATGACCCTGGCTTTATACACTGCCTATATGCAATGGGGCGAATTCATGGGAATCAGCGACAGCAGGGGCAATCCCATATCGTACAAAAATGATTTGGTCCAGCTCCTGAAAGGTATGACGGACACGATACCATTTTCTTTAAATCCCACAGCATACATTTGCGGGGACATTGGCATGGATGGCTATATCAAAGGCGGCGATTCGTGGACCGAACTTACAAACTGGGCATCCAATACTGTACAAAGCGGCTTTCTAAAACCGCCGAACTTTGCCGGTCCCCAAACCGAGTATGTCGACTACGCCGCTCCATCGTATTTTCATGAGTTTGCCAACTTCTTGTCACAGGAAAACCCGTCTCTTTACGCATGGAACATCAGCCAGTTCCAACGGTGCGAGGCGTCGTCGGATTGGCTCATTGACCAACTTCTTGCAAATTCACAAAATATCCCTTTTGCTGGCCAGGTAAGTCTTTCGAGTTCTAATCAAGCTAACTTTACTCAAATTAGCCTGGGTGAAGACTTCCGCCTCGCGTGGCGCACGATCCTGAATTCCGTTTGGCACGGCGATCCCGCGACCACCTGGGACCCGGTAGCGCATCAAGTGATAGCCGCTACTCCCAATACTTTTGAGCGTGATATTGGTCAGCGCTATGGAAAGTTTTTATGGGACACTCGTCAAGCGCCCTGGAATAATTCCTGTGTTACGGTCGCAAACTCCACCTATAAATATTGGGGTCCATCGGTAATCCTTGATAGTTATTTGATCACTGGAGCTCCAGCCGGGACCTTCTTTTTTAATTGGGTTCCAGGAACAGGTTCTCCTTCAGCCGTTGTTTCCCAGGATTTCAATCTCATGGCCGAGCTGTATCGGACCTGCGAAATTGAATGGGATGCGGAAGTTATCGGTGATGGGTATTTGACAAGTGTTCCGCGCTATTTTCACGAATGGTTTCGTTTATTTGGGATGTTGCTTTTATCTGGAAATTATTCTGCGCCTTCTATAATCAAGCCAATCGCGAACATGAAAGTGTATCTTGACGTCGATAAAACCTGCGCCATGAAAGGCGATACGATTTCTTATACTATCAGCTACAGAAATTACGGTTCGCTTGATGCTCAGAATGTTGTCGTTACGGACACTATCCCGAATGATTTGTCATTTCTTTCATGCACGGGTGGAGGTACATATCAGTCTTCCTCTCGTATCGTTTCTTGGACCATTGGAACCGTTCCCGGATTTAAAACCGCGTCGGGAATCGCACCGACAACAGGAGAAGTATCATTAAAGGTCTCACTTGCCGCCATATCGCAAAAACAATATGCCAACAAAGTTTCAATTTCATGCGAAAACGGTTCCGGTTGGACCAGCAATGAATATCCGAATAAAGTTTCGTCGGTATTGAAACGAAACTTTGTCGATGTTATAAACAAGCCGATTACTGGCGGGGATTCAGTTGCAACGGTCAATACGC
>JBAVGL010000040.1:0-6514 GCA_049684795.1 Chitinivibrionales bacterium
GATGAGTTCGTGGGGCTGTGCAAAAAGGTGGTGGATTTCCGTTTGTCCGGTGAAGGCGTTCCCGGTCGCGCGGTTGATGAAGAAGTAGTTCGTCCCTCACCCTGCTCCGCAGGGCGAGGAAAAACGATCACCCGCCGAGCTGCACGCGCTTGCCCACGAGCGCCGTCGATTCGCACGCCTCGACCATGAAGTCGGCGACGTCGGCGCGGGAGATCGTCGCCGGCACGCTGATCGACTCCGACGTGCGCCGCACGTACTTCCCCTTCGGCTTGCCGTTGGTGAGCCGCATGGGGCGCGCGATGACGAAGTCGAGGCCGCTCTCCTGCGCCAAGCGCTCCTGGACGTCGTGATCGCTGAAGAAGCCCTTCAGGAGACCTCCGATGAGAAAGGTTCTCTGGAACCAGCTCGCCTCGGGCCTGCTCTCTCCCACGCCGTGCGCGCTGAGGACCACGAGGCGCTTCACGCCATGCTCCTTCATCGCGTCGATGCAGTGCTTCGTTCCGCGCGAGAAATAGTCGGGCTTCTCTTTGATCCCGCCCAGCGAGTTCGGCGACGCGCAGATGATCACGGCGTCGTGACCGGCCACCGCGCCGCGCACCAAGGCCGCGTCGTGGAAGTCGCCCGCGACCTTCGTCAGCGCGGGGTGCGTGACGTCGAGCTTCGCGGGCGTGCGCGAGAACGCGGTCACCGAGTGGCCCTTCGCGAGCGCTGACTTCACGCAAAGGGCGCCGGTCCCATGCGACGCGCCGATGACGAGGATTTTCATAGGTGCTCCATGACTGATGTGTTATTGTTTTGCCGTTTGTATAATGATCGGCTTCAAGGAAAAATATAGGCATTTCCCCGCGCCATTGTCAAACCCGGAGTTCCGGCTAACGAAATTAACGTGTACCGTGACATATGGCGTCGCGGCGTTACATGCGTTAGTCTCCGTAGCTGAATTATATACGCATCCAGCGTATATAATTCCTGCGTACGGAGACTTATCCGCCCTGTGGGTTAGAGGCCTGGAAGAATAGTATTTTAATTGCACAAAAGAAAGGGGATATAAGGTCATGATTCATAATGCGGTAATTGACTGTATTCATGCGCGCAGAAGCACGCGCCATTTTCAGGACCGGCCGATCGAAACGGAGCATCTGGAAGCGCTGCTGGACGCGGCCATATGGGCGCCAAGCGGCGGTAACAATCAAAGCTGGCTGTTTACCGCAATCCTGAATAAAGATGTCCTTGCAAAAATCAACGGACTGTTGCGGGAGGGATTTAAGCGGTGGACTCCCGATGACGACTATCCCAGTAAGCTGGGAGTCAAAGCTTACGCGCAAAGGGAAGACGCCCATTTTTTTCACCACGCACCGGCGCTTATTATCGCCTCCAATAAACCGAATTATGAAAATGCCATGGCGGACTGCTCCTTGGCACTGGAAAACATATTCCTGACGGCGCAATCGCTGGGTTTGGGCAGCTGCTACATCAACCAGCTGCACTGGCTGCGTAACGACGCCAATGTGCAGGACTACCTTTCTGAGTTGGGGATTCCCAAAGAACATACCATCTGCTCAACGGCCGCAATCGGGTATATCGGCAAGGATTCGAGCGCCCCGGCCCGTAAAGAGGGCACCATTCATATTATAAAATAGACGGCCCGATATGTTTGACTTTCCGCGAAGCGGTGCTGTATTTATTGCAGGGCTTGATTGTTTTTGAGCTGTTTTCATTCAGCCCTGCGACGGTTCGTAATGCAGCAAGACATTCCCATTGGCAAATGACCGCGTGGACATCAGTTTCAAGGCAAGCCTGTTTTTAATCCCTTCGAACATTGTTTTCCCTTTTCCAAGAACAACGGGATTCAGCATGATTTGGTATTCATCGATCAGGCCCGCCCGGGCCAGTTGCGCGACGATGGCGCCGCTTCCGAGGATGGTCAGACCTTTTCCATCCTGTTGTTTCAGCTTGCGGACTTCTCCAAGCATATCGTCTTTCACAAGCCGCGTATTCCCCCAGGCGGCTTTGTCCAGCGTGCGGGAAAAAACGATTTTCGGCGACCTGTTCATGCCTTGTGCCACGACGGGATCGTTCTTGAGGGCTTCCGGTGAGGACCAATAAGACGCCATGAGCTCATAGGTCAAACGGCCGAAGAGAAGGGTATTGCCGGAATTGGAATTCCCTTCGGCGTATTCCTGAAACTCCGGGTCAACATTATGCCAGGAAATATCGCCGTTTGGTCCCGCAAAATAGCCGTCCAACGTCTGAAAATTAAATACGGACAATTTTCGCATAAGGTTTGTCCTTTACTTTATGAATATTTTGAGACTCCATGCCGTAAACCATTGTCTGAACCGTGATTCGCCTGATTCGAGGATTGGCATGATTTGTTGAATTGTCTGCCGCTTGGAAGCCATTTAAAGTCCTGTCATTTAAAAAGACGAATAGTGCAAGAACCTCTTGCACAAATAATAAAATAAATACTTCTTTGAATGGAATACGGATTATTAAGAAAAATGGAATCTCCAAACATTACTTATCCGTTCATCCGGAAGATATCAATATACCGAAAAAACATCTTCCCAATAGCTTAATTTTCTCGCAATCCAACCCCTTCGGGTACTTCCAAGGGTCGCTCGCAGGGGGATTTGTCTGTAAAAGGCCATCTTTATGGAATTGCAAAAAGAAATCGCGAAGACCCGTGCCTCAACCTGAACATCGATTGGGTGATTGACGAGTTGGGGCTTGGGGATTGAAAAAGTGAGGACCCGCGTGAGGAAGATGATTTTAAATGCGACTTCCTTCACGCCGCATTTTTTGCCAACAATTTTCTTACGGATGGCACAAGCTTCCGAGGTATTTCAATGAACGTTTTAGTTTTGTCCTTGTAGGCAATTTCATCCTCTGACACAGCGGCATCCTCGGTTTGTTTTTCGTAATGATTGAGAACTTTTTTAACTTTTTGAGCTGTCCAACCTTGCGGATAATTGTTTTTTTTCATAGTTTACCTCTTTTTCGCAAACGGCGTTTATATGCAATCAAGGGTTTCCCTTTTAAATCATATGCAGTAATTACAAATATGCTGTTGTCTTTTTGATCCAAAACATAGATAACCTTTAAGAATCTACCATCCTGCGTTGTTCCGATCACAACTCTTGATCCTTCCGCGCCTTTTCGATCCTCCCCCGGTCGGTTAAGCACATCTTCAATTTCCTCCTCGATAATTTTATGATCGTAGATGTGCGGATAACCTAATTCTGGATCGAGATAATATCGAACACGCATATTATGTTATTTTTTTCTTTCTATGCCTTTAATATACAATGGTCTATGGAAATTATAAAGGGGAAAGCGCACTTATTCCCGTTCTCCTAAAGGAAAATGTAAGCGCGTCATTTGCTACGTTAATAAGTTTAGTCCGTCCCAAGACATCTTACGCCGGTTTTCACCTGAGCCAAGGACGGGCGAAGGATGATAAAAAAGCTATTGTGCGGGAAGATCTTTTTCAATGAGATCTTTTAAAGTGTTGACAAAGGATTCGGCCTCCTCAACCCATGGTTTTGCTTCGGCTTCATTAAAGACGAAAAAATCTTCATAATCGCCTTCCTGTCTGCGCTCAAAAAGGTCATTTATATTCTCGCCGACGCTATGGAAACAATTCCTGTTTTTACAAAATGAAGATTAAAAAAAGACCGGATACCAGAATGCTTTTTAGAGTTCATTTGATGCAGAACAAGCAGAGCGGAAACTGCATAAAAACAGGCATAATAGCCATAATAGAGCCTGTTTACGCACGCGTTCCAATGAAAGGAATCCGCAAGAATCCTCGCTTCCGAAATAGATTCAAGTGCCCTTGATACTCTGTATTTTACAAGGTCAGAAATGGCTTCGCTCCGGCCGGATTGGTCGTAAGCGCACCGAGGTGCCATGTGTAATGCCCCGTTAAAACATCCGAGGTTCCTTAAGCTCTTAAACCAGTCTTTTGAGTCAGCCTTTACACATGGCTGCCTCGGACCAGCGTCATCGAAAAACCCTCTGCCACGCTTGCAAACTTTGGCAGTTGGGCGTCTTTTAACCAGCACGGCTACTTTAGTGTTCTTTTCCGCCACGCTTGATCGGGACATCTTTTCTTCGGTGCGGCTCTTCTCGCGCGTTTAACGCGCGATTTGTTTTAACTGCTACAATCACATAGGCGAAGCATCCGTGTTCATTGCACTGGTTGGCTTGCAGCAAACAGGCGGCCAAAACCTTCCTTTGCATGAAACTTCAAGAGTATTTGTGTAATAAGAAGATAATTGTCGGTTTATTTCTTGAAAAACTTGTGGTATGCATCAAGAAAAACTACATAGAAAATATTTTTAGGAATTTTGTGCTCTTCACATTTCTCATTCGGGACAACAAAACCTATTAGTCGCATGTCGCCTTCAAGACGAAATCTTGCCCATTTGACATCAATCGGAACATGTAGGGGAGGAGTAAATTCAGATCTTGCAGGAAAAGTTCCATATATTTCCATAACATGATTTCGGCCCTGTCCGACCGGCATTTTATTCCAATAAGCAATTGTTTCTTTACAATATCCTTTTATTTTATCTATTAGTTTAAGAATCTGATCGGGGCTCCAATCAGAAAAATCTTGGCCGGCAACCTGAGTTTTGTCAAAGAATTGAAAATCAAAAGCAACATTGAGAAATTTGTTTGAAACAACATCGATTGTGTCGAACTTCTTTGCTCTTTCCAGAAATGATTCTCGCTGTGGATTATGCCGGGTCATATTTTGGGTACCCCGCCTAGCCTGCCAGTTTTGTAGATAGGAGAAATTGGTCGATCATTTCGAAGAATCCTATCTCCAATTTCATCAAGTCTGTAACAAAAGCATTTACCATGTTCCTTTTCAACTATTACTGTTCGATATTTACCCATAAAGTCAATTATATCGGTATTGTGTGTTGAAAAAATAAGCTGTGCTTTTTTAGGATTTGTTTCTTGACATGTAAACATCTTAACAAGGTGAGGCAAAATATCTGGATGAAGAAAAACATCAAACTCATCCAAAATTAATACCCCTCCGTTTGTTAGAGCGGTGCAATACCATCCGAGAAGCTGAAAAAGCTCTTGTGTCCCACGTGACTGTTGAATAAATCCAAGTTTTTTTTGTTCACCATCAACATCGGAGAAAAATTCAGGGAAAAGGTCTTGCTTAGATTCAACCTTAGCATTTTTAGTATCTTGAATAGTCACATCCACAATACCAGTATCGAATTCTTTTAAATATTTCTTTGTAAATTCAAACATGTTAGCATCTTCTTTGTAAAGCTTTGCTAACCTTTCCACATTAATTTGTCTTGGTTTTATATATCCTAAATAAGAAACATTTGAAATCATGTTGTTAAAAAAGGTATAAAAGTTATCCAACTCAGGAACCAAGAATTGTCTTGCGACACTAATTATCGATGCGTTTTTCCTGTCTGACAAATTAAATTTTGATTCATCAAAAAGAGAATTCTTAATTATTTTAAGGCTACTTCGATGCAGAATTAATTCTTCCTTTGATTCTATTTTGAATATTTTTTCAGATAAAACCTCTTGTTTACTTGCAACCAATTCATATAAATATTTAGAGCCGTCAATGTCAAATTTCGCGAAGAATTCGCTTGGTTCCTGTGAATCAAAAAAAGGTTCAAAAAGAATCCCTTCATCAGGTTTTTGAGAAAAAGAATTTGAACAGAAAAATGAGATAAAAGAAATTGCTTTCAAGGCATTTGTCTTGCCAGAAGCATTTGCGCCCTTTATGCAGAGAGCAGTAGCTGCTTTCATTGATTGAGATATTTCTTCAGGAACCTTTGAATTTAGCGATAAATCAATTTCCATCCAATCCTTGAAACAACAAAAATTTTTTGCGCCATATGATAGAAGCATTGTACCTCCGAATAAACTGTTTCAAATCATAGCATAGAAGAATTTAGCCATGCTAATGACTAAAATATATATGGCCACAAACAATGTGTCAGATTCTGACACATGAACATCGGGATCCATTTTGGTTTTATTTTTTTCGCCGCCCTACTGGACGGCATATTTTGACTTTGACTTTCCGCACCGCCTAAAGTTGTTATCCTTAATTTCTGAGGTCTGGCGTGGCAACTATCATTTCATTCGTGTTGGTTAATTGCGCCCAACTACCGCTAGGATTTACCTGTTAAAAGCATCTGCAAACACATGCAAAGCCTAGAGGCCTCTGAGGAAATAACAGTGTATTTACGTGACCGGCATAACTATTATAAACAAATTTGCGAGATATCGTCAGGCTTACTGGCTTCTTGTCAACAACAAGTGCTGCATAATGAATATACAAACAGGAAATGCCCTGAGGAAGGAAATAATGGAACGTCAAAAACAGTCAGGCCTTTTGCGCTTGGTTCAGTTTCGATGTAATGGTCCGTATTTTGTTTGGATGATTGTTTTCGTATCAGCGCCTTCCATTGGTTTTACACGGCGGTGAGAATGCGCCCGTCCGGA
This sequence comes from Chitinivibrionales bacterium, assembly GCA_049684795.1. GTDB lineage: Bacteria > Fibrobacterota > Chitinivibrionia > Chitinivibrionales > FEN-1185 > JBAVGL01. Next base: position 6,505 of record JBAVGL010000040.1, read on the forward strand.
TTCTTTGTTC
>JBAVGL010000041.1:0-6301 GCA_049684795.1 Chitinivibrionales bacterium
CAGGATTCGTGCTTTATCAGCCCCGGAGAAGCGGGCGGCGCCCATCAGGCGCTCAGGCTTCCATACGCCGACATCCCTTACCGGGATTTCATCGTGTTCATGCTGCTGGCGCATTGCAACGCCCTCATTATCGACCGGCTTCCACCCCAACGTTTTCAGCACTGGGTCAAGGTCGCGTCCAGGGCGGGCTGTGTTTTGCGTGAAGAACCGGCGGATGGCGCGCATGCGCTGACTCTTGACAAAAAAGACCACTTCAAAATACCCGACGTGGCCGTCGATATCGACGAGGTGCACCCATTTCTCGGCATGGCGCTTGGTTTACGCAAGGCCGTCGACTGTATCATTGATCAACCCTTTTCAAGCCCGGTGCGGGCGGCCTGCGGCGCTTTTGGAATAGAATGCATCGTGAAGAACAACGCCAACGCCAAGGCGGAAGATCCTTTGCTCCGAAGATTACGTTTTATGAAAACGGGAAAGAAATCCGAAGGTCCTCTTCAGTTTTCCATTACAGCGGATTTTTCCAGGCAATTCCTGCCGGAGGCCGAAATCACGATACCGGGTGACGATGTGTTCGCTTCACTTATGATACTGGCAAAAATCCTCGTTGCAAAAGGCAGCCTGATCATAGAAAATGTGGGTCTTGAGTCCTGGAACACCCCGGTTCTCCAAGCGCTTAGAACAATGGGGGGCGCCCTTGGAGCGCAGGAGACGCGTACCGGATCGTTCGGCTCCGTGGGGACGGTGATAGTACAGAAAATGGGTACTTTCGGCAGGAAATTCGAATGCCGGCCGCACTGGTACTATGCGTCCGTGCTGCCGGCCATGGCGGTCATGGCGGCCTTTGCGCAGGGGCAGACCGTCTTTCGGCATCTCGAAGACCTGCGTGAAGACGAACCCGACGGCATGGGACAGCTTATCAGATGCATGTCGGCCCTGGGAGTGCGCTATGGAGAGATGCCCGACGGCATTGTCATCGAAGGCTCCAAGCAATTCGACGGGTTCGATATATACGATCCGCTGCCGGCCCCCGTTGCCGCCGCTTTTGCGGTGGCCGCTCTTAAATGCAGGGGTAAAACGACCATTGCCGATGATGATATCGTAAAGCGCTGGCCTGATTTCAGGGAAACGCTGTTTTCGTTGTGCGAATTTAAAGAGTAGGTGTTGCCATGGTCCCCGTTACAAGTTTCGGTATCGTTGCCTTTAAGAAATCAAAAAGTATTGAGCCCGTCCTTTCACGGATACAGGCATGGTCCGTTGTTTCCAGGGTGCCCGTGTATTTCCATCCGGTCCTCAAAAACCGGCTGCCACGCGGCGCGAACCTTTGCGAATCGGAACAGATTTTTCTCAGAAAAAGCCGGGCGTTGATATCCGTCGGGGGCGACGGGACGTTTCTCTCGACAATCCACATGAGCAAGTTTTCCGGAAAACCGGTCATGGGCGTCAACATGGGCGGGCTCGGATTTTTGACCGATGTCGCGGCTGATGCGGTTGAAGACGCCATGGACAAAATAGCGGAGGGGAACTATACAAAATTCAAGCGGATGATGCTCGAGGCCCGCGTGATGCGCAACGGCAGGACGATAAAGACCTTTCATGCGCTCAACGACATTTTTCTCAACCGTTTCAATACCCCGAAGCTCACTTCCATTGCGGCCTGGCACGGCGGGAATTTCATTACCGATTTCCACTGTGACGGGATCATCGTGGCCACCCCAAGCGGGTCGACGGCGTATTCCCTGGCCGCGGGCGGGCCGATCGTCGAACCCGACCTGCGGGCGTTCCTGCTTACGCCCATCTGTCCTCAATCCCTCACCGAACGTCCGCTCATTTTGCCCTGCGACACCTATATCCGCTTTGCCATGCGCCAGAAGGACCCGCAGGTACTCATCAGCGCGGACGGCCTGGAGAGCTTGCCCCTCGACAGCGGCGATGAAGTGGTGATCAGGTACGGCGGGGAACAGAAAAACCTCATACGGCTTTCATCGCGTTCATATTTCGATCTCCTGCGCACCAAGCTGGAATGGGGAAAAAATTACAAATATGGCGTTAAAAAGGAGTAATCCTTATAATGATCCGAGAACTCCGGATAAAAAACCTTGCCCTCATTGAAGATGTCGCCATTGAGTTTGGCGACGGGTTTTCGGTCTTTACCGGCGAGACCGGCGCGGGGAAATCCATTTTAGTGGGCGCCATCGGGCTGCTGCTTGGAGAACGGGCCAGCGCCGAGATGGTCAGGGGAGGTTCGGAAGAGGCGGAAGTGTGCGGGGTTTTTGAGCTGAAGGGGCTTAAGCGTCCGCTCACGGAGCTGCTTGCGGAAAACGGGGTGCCCGTCGACGACGGCTCCCTGATCCTGCGCAGGATCATCGCCAGGAACAACAGGAACCGTATTTTCATAAATCAAGTGCCCTTACCGCTGTCGGTCCTTAAAAAGGTGGGTGATGCTCTGGTGGATTTCCACGGGCAGCATGAACACCAATCGCTCCTCAACCCCGAAACCGCCCGGTCGATCATCGACAGCCTCCCCGCCGTGGCCGGGCCGAAACGCGCCTACGACGGGGCATTCGCCGGATATGCCGCGGCCCGCGAAAGCCTTGAGGCCCACGACCGCGCGGCGGGGGAGCTTGCCCGGAAAAAAGAGGTCATCGAATTCCAATACAACGAACTGAAAACTTTGGGCCTCAAGGCAAACGAAGAGGCGGCCCTTGAAGAAGAGACAAAGCTGCTTTCGTCAACCACCCAGCGCGTGCAGTGCGTTTCGCAGATCGATTCCATTCTTACCGATCCCGCGACCCCGATGAGCCGCCAGCTTGGCCTTATCCGGAAAAACCTGGAAACGCTCAGCCGTTTCGATCCTTCCGCCGGCCAGTGGATTTCGGACATCGAAAACGCATCATCGGTATTTACGGAACTGGAATCGTTCTGCGGGTCATACCTGGAAAAGACCCGCTCGCAGGCCGACCCGGGCCGGCTCGAATTCATCAACTCAAGGCTGGCGAAAATCCAGCGGCTTAAAAAGAAATATTCGTGCTCGTGCGCGGAGCTGATCGATAAAATGAATGGATTTAAGAAAGACCTTGACACTCTGGAAAATTCCGGTGCAGACCGGACGCTGCTGGAAAAAAGGCTCGAAAAGTCATTGGAGCAATGCATGGCAAGCGGCAAAAACCTTGGGCTTGCCCGAAAAAAAGAGTCGCTGGGTTTTGATAAAAAGGTGACCGCCCTCATGGAAAAACTCGGGTTTACGGGGGGCTTATGGCAGACGCGTTATGTGGACGCGGAAAAGCCGCAAGTCTTTGGGCTTGAGGATTGCGCGTTCGCTGTACGGACCAATCCGGGCGAGGAAATCCTGCCACTTGAAAAAATAGCGTCGGGCGGCGAAATTTCGCGGCTCATGCTCGCCATAAAAACCGTGATGGCCGACCAGGACAACATTCCCATTCTCATCTTCGACGAAATCGACACCGGTATCGGAGGGATGCTTGCCAAGGAAGTCGGGCGGGCGCTTGTCGGGCTCAGTAAAACCCACCAGCTCCTGTGTATTTCACATCTCCATCAAATCGCCTCGCTGGCCGACCACCATTTCCACGTGTACAAGGAATCCCGGTCGGGCCGCACCATCACAAGCGTCAAGGTGCTTGACAATAAAGAAAAGGTGGCCGAAATCGCGCGCATGCTCGGCGGTGAGTCGGCCATTTCGAAAAAGCACGCCGAGGAATTGCTTAAGGGGAAGTGATTTTTCGGCCGATTATTTCTTCAGCAAAGCCCTCCATTCATCCCTGCACAAGAACGGCAATTCGAAATCAACGGGACCGATCCGGCCGGCAAACCATCCTCTTCAAACGAAACAACGGTATTTTTGTTTTCCAGAACGGTGCAATCGGAGTTGGAAACAAAAGATGGCGATAGTTGTTTCACCACGATGCGATTACGGCCGATTCCCGATAGAATAAAAACAAAGGCGATTAGGGATTTTGTCGTATGTGTCATTTCAGTTTTTATTGAAATAGGCAACGTTCCATAAACGTGTGCAGTGGCCGGATTGCGATATGACGCCGACACGAAGTTGACGGCGACGGAGCGTCAGACTGGACATTGCATCACTTTATGTGTTGAAAGATGTGGTGCCCGTTTTGGTATTTTCTTTCCCCTGCGCTTTTAAAGCCAGCGAAAGGACAACGCTGGCTTTGCCTTTTTATGCTTTTCTCTTTCGGCCTTTTACGATAATCCCTGTAAGAGAAACAACTCTGTTGAAAAAGTCCAAATATTCGGGGCTTTCCTTGTTCTTGAGGTTGGATAAGGTATAAAAGCGGTCTGTAGAAGGGGATTCTTTCTTGGCCATTTCGACGTCCATATTGTCAACATTCACAACCGTCCAGCATTCAACAAAACCAGTTCTTCTTGCTTTTTGATGACTCTTCTCAGCCTCACCAATGCGGTTGTGTATGTTAGAGAAGTCTTTGCCGCCTTTTATTTCAATTGCAATAATATATCTGAAAGAGGTTGATGTCATTTCTTCTCGGATGACAATATCAGGATCTGATGCGAATTCAATTAACACTTTTCTATGTGCGGCATTTTTTATTTGCATTGAATTGTCACCGGATTTAACAATGGCATGTTTTACAATTTCACGAACTATTTCAAAAACATCTACTATTGATGCAGCTCCGAATTGATTGTTCGCTCCACCACGCAACTGAGCACCAAGAGACAATAAGGTCAAATCATGTAAAAGGTTTGCTGAAATTCTTTCGATGCCAATACCCTCCAAAAGATTTGCCGCAGATTTATTCATATTGACGCAAAGGTCACCAAGGGATTTTGCGGCCTTTTCCGACATGATGCCCTTTTCTTCCATGGACTTGAAGATTGAAAGACCATAACGACTGACATAGAATGCTTTTTGGCTGAAGCCAAGGAGGAGACGGTAGTAACCAAGTAGTTTGGGGCTTTTTTCCAAAAGAATTGGAGTGCAGAACACGAGTTCACCTCGTAGACCGATTGATGCGAGTTCAGAAAGAGTCCGCTTTGGTACAAACTTGTGAAGTTGCTTGTCAATGACCGCAACGTCCGCATTTTCAATCACCTTCCTGAGTGCGTCCTGTAAATACATTCCACGCACGGTAAATAAAGTCTTAGCAAAATCCGTCTGCAATTCTGGAATAGGAATAACAATTTGCGCCATTTTAGCCTGCAAGTCTGTAAAGGGAATTTGAATGATCATGCAGCCGGCGATATGCAATACTTATATACTCCGGATTCAGCTCTATTCCAACGTATTTCCTATCCAAATCTTGACAAACAACACCCACAGTTCCGGAGCCAAAAAATGGGTCAAGAACGAAATCGCCGGGCTTTGTGGAAATCGTTACACAAGGTTCGATTAGAGTTGTCGGAAATGTCGCAAAATGAGCATCGGAGAATGGCTGCGTGTTTATATCCCAAACGCTACGCTTATTGCGTTTGCCCCCAATTACCGTTTCTCTGGAAGCTTCATAGTCGTAATAATACTGTTCTGATTTAGAAAACATAAATAGGTATTCATGAGACCTGTTTGGACGATCCTTAACACTTTCCGGCATCGCATTTGGTTTGTTCCAAATTATATCGCTTCTCAGAAACCATCCATCCTCTTGCAGGGATAACGCCAACCGCCATGGAACGCCAAGAAGGTCTTTTGGTTTCAGCCCAACGGGGGTATCTGGCCGGACATTCATTGCTCTTGCAGGGTTCTTTTTATCCGGTGCTCGCCATTTTCTATTTCCGCTTGTGTAGCCATCTCCAATATTAAGCCAAAATAGCCCATCATCCTTCAGAACCCGTCTTACTTCTCTGAATACAGTTACCAGTTTGTTAATATATTCTGGAAGACTTTGTTCTAAACCTATTTGCCCTTCAATTTCATAATCTCTTAGGCCCCAATAGGGCGGTGAAGTAATTGCACATTGGATGGTTTCTGATTTGATTATGTTAAGAACTTTTAAGGTATCGCCTTCAAATATAGTAGAACGCGGTAGATCTATTTTGTCGGGAGGGATTACTTTTATCTTTCGAACGCCATTCATTATGCATTCCTCGTTATTTCAATCTCTTATGTTTTGCCCTGCAACGGACTGCAGGGCTATTTTGCGTAGGGATTATGTGTAAAATAGATTCTACCACATATCTTTCAAAACGGGCAGCATATTTTACAACTCTAGTAATGTCGCTACGCGGAAAACATCCAGTTATTTCAGCGATGTCGCTAGTCACCATCGTTATTGCTGCCTATTCTCCCGTATGCCGCAGCTGAATATTTACC
>JBAVGL010000042.1:0-3224 GCA_049684795.1 Chitinivibrionales bacterium
CTTTGTATTCCCATCTGGCCCGTAATGAATTCGACCTGCTTTTCCGGGGTCAGGACCGTCCGCTCGATCCTCTGTGAATTACGGACTGCGAGCATCGTTCCCTGAAGATACTGATGACAGCCAAGATACTGCCGGGTCAACACGGGATAGGTCATCATTTCAAAGGCAAACGACCGTTCCCAGGCATTTCCGAACATTTCGTCGCTGACCGGGTCCATTTTAAAGGTAAGCCTCAGCTTCCGGCTCGCCTTCAGCGTGGTATAGAGTTCCAGGCGCGAGCCGCCATTGACAGGATGCAGTTCTATTCGATTATACCCGGTATCGATAAAAACGGGATGCTCGGTCGGGGCCGCGACCGGTGAGCATAAAAGGTAACCGGGGTCCAGCAAGAGAACTTTTCCTCCCGGCACAACGAGTACCAGTCCGCAATGCGTGTCCACGCCGTAGCGCCGATCGGCCAGGACCGGGTAGACCTCGATCCCTAACGCATCGTAGACGGCCACGATACTCGCCGTCAATGAAAAACAGGTGCCGCCCGCGCCCCATGCGAGGTAATCGCCGATCACCTCGTCGGGATGCCGCATGGCGGACGCCGCGCTTATCACTGAGGACGCTTTAAGTATTTTAGTGAGATTTTCATAGGGAACGAGCTCGAACGCTTCCGCCACCATGTTGACAAGCCGGTTGGAATCCAGTCCGGGGCCTATTCCGGAGCGATGAAGAAATCGCGTGAGGATTTCATCGTTTTTGATCGTAAGCCAGGGGGCCGAATGGACCCGTTTATTGCTATTCAAAAACCGAAACAATGGAATAGTCCTTCATTTTTCGATAGAGCGTTTTGGGATTGATCTTCAGGATTCCCGCCGCTTTCCCTTTATGTCCATTGACTTGCCGGAGCACGTTAATGATATGCCGCCGCTCGACGTCCTTAAGCGAAGTGCCGGAATACTCTTCCGACATGGTTTCCGGGGCCGGAGGCGAAGTCTTTTGTTTTATATTCAAAAAGGAAACGTCTTTTTCTCCAATAATGCTTTCGCGGCAAAGGATGCACGCCCGCTCCACGATATTTCTGAGTTCCCGCACATTGCCCGGCCAATTGTATGTTTTAAGCATTTCAAGGGCGGTCTTGTCGAATTTTTTATGAAAACCCTGCAGCGCGATAATGTTTTCCACAAGCAAAGGGATGTCGTCACGGTGGTGCTTAAGGGCAGGCACTTGAATGGTGAAAACGTTTAACCGGTAATAAAGGTCCGCGCGGAATTCGTTAAGCTCGACGAGCGATTCCAGCGGCTTATTGGTGGCGCATAAAATCCTAACGTTCAGGCTTATGTCTTTTGTTCCGCCAACGCGCCTGATTTCCCCGGTTTCAAGAAACCGGAGCAGTTTCGCCTGGAAAAGGAGCGGTATTTCCCCGATTTCGTCCAAAAACAGCGTCCCCCCGTCCGCGGTCTCGGCAAGTCCCCGTTTTTGCGTTTTAGCATCGGTAAATGCTCCTTTTTCATGGCCGAAAAGTTCGCTTTCCAGAAGGTTGGGCGGCAAGGCGGCGCAGCTCACGGCAACGAACTGCTTATCGCTTCTATCGCTTTGTTCATGGATCGTCCGAGCCACAAGTTCCTTGCCCGTACCGCTTTCTCCGAGGATAAGCACAATCGATTGCGTCGAAGCGACCCGCTTGATGATCGAACGCAAATCCCTGATTTCCGCGCTTTCGCCAATGATTTTTCCGCCAAGCGTGGTTTTATTGAGGTCTTTTTTAAGGATCTTCCGGTCGAGCTGGGAGATCTGGTGAGCAATGGCCCTTTCGATTTGTATGATGAGTTCGCTTAGCTGGTATGGTTTTCTGACATATTCAAAGGCCCCTAGCTTTATCGTTTCAATGGCGCTCTCTATGGTGGCGTTTCCCGTAAGGATAATGACTTCCGAAACAATGTTTTCCGCGCGTATCTTTCTGAGCAAGGAGATGCCGTCCATGCCGGGCATGACAATATCAAGCAGGATAACGTGGTAAAGGTCTTCCCGCACCCGCTCCAGGGCCGTTTCGCCGTCTCCCGCCACGTCAACATGGTATCCGGCCCGCGACAGCTCATTGCTCAACAGAAGCCTGAGCGGAGCTTCATCGTCAACGACAAGGATCTTCCCTTTTTTTTCCATAACGGTTTGTTTCATGCCTTTGGAATTTCCAGCGTGACGGTGGTGCCTTTACCCACCTCACTGGCAATATCAATGGTCCCGTTGCATTCTTCCATTATGTGATGGCTGATGGCCAATCCAAGCCCGACGCCCTGTCCCACCTCTTTTGTCGTAAAAAACGGATCAAACACTTTGGGTACGATGTCGGCGGGAATGCCCGGGCCATTATCGGCGATGGTCAATCTGATGGTCTGGTCGTCTTTTCCGACCGAAATCGACACGGCGCTCCCTTGATTGCAAAAGTCAAGACTGTTCGTGATAACATGTATGATGATCTGTTCAAGTTTATGAAGGTCGGCCCGGGCGACGAGCGATTCCGGCACGCTTGCGATGATGGTTATATTTTTTTTTGCCGCCTTGGGGGCGATAAGCCTGAGCGCCCCGTCAACGCATTCCCGAAGGGGAAAATCCTGAATGTTGACCTCGCGTTCGAGCGCGAATTTTGAGAGATTCTCTATTATGTCCCGGCACCGCAGGGTCTCGGAATTGATGATTGAGAGATACTGGGACAGTTCCTCGACGTTGATTTCCGTGTTTTCCCTTACCCGCTGAATAAGCGCGCTTGAAAATCCGAGAATCGCGGTAAGAGGATTGTTCAATTCGTGCGCGACGCCCGATGCCAATGTCCCGATCGACGCTAACCTGGCTGAACGATACATTTGTATCCGCGCGTTCCGCTGTTCCTGTTCCAGTTTAACATTATGCGAAATGTCCTGCATGACAATGACCAGATCGGGGTGCGCGGCGCTTTCAATCATCTGCACGGCGCTGAGCGCCACGTAAAGCTCTTTGGAAGGCCCGCGCAAGGGAACCATGGTCAGCACCGGGCTTTCGATGTTTTTCGTTTTCGCGTGCAGGGCCCCGATAAATGCGTCAACCACCGAATGGTCCTCCCGTTTGAAGAACGACGCTATGCTCATTCCAAGCGCCTGGCCTTTCACGATCCCGTTATTGGTGCAGAAAAGCGCGTTGCAATCGGTGATGTTTTTTTTATCGTCTATCGACACGTACATATACGGCGCATTGTCGTACAG
>JBAVGL010000043.1:0-12655 GCA_049684795.1 Chitinivibrionales bacterium
ATGATCCGTTCACGGTCGGCAATATAGACAAGGGATTTTTTAATGACGCCCAGGATTACGTCGGGATTGAGCGCGACCTCGTTCTGTATTATTTTCCGCGCGCAACCACAGGCCAATTCAAGCACTATTGCATGCGCATTCGCATAAATGGCTTTTTTAGAGCTATCAATTTCAGCAAGAAACGTGGAAATACGTTTCTGCAGTCCATCAACCTGCGTTTCATATTCGGCCTTCGCTCTTTCATAAGCAACCGCTTCCCCTTTTTGCAATCCTTCCCGAATACCGTCTTCATGGGACTTTTTAAGTTGGGCGGGCAACTCGTTTTTGGACTGGTCTATACGGGCCTGCAAATCATTAACCCGCCTTTCAAGTTCGATGATCGCGCGTTCTTCCTTGCTGAAGGGCTCCTTGCTTTTCCCCTGCACAAAGAACTCTTCAAAATCAAGGTTCCGGAGCGGAAATCCGCCACTGCTTTCTTTTTTCCCCCGAAGGATTTTCCGCAATCCAACGGTGGCCGGGTCTTTCGATTTGAGCAGATAGTCAATGAGGGCGGATATGTCGCTTGGCGATAGAGATGGCTTGTCCATGCTACACCACGATTTCTTCTTCGCCGCCGCGTCCGCTGATGACGATTTCGCCGTCTTCTTCAAGCCTGCGAATAACGTCGACGATGCGCTGCTGCACTTCTTCGACGTCTTTAAGGCGCACGGGGCCCATATACTGCATGTCTTCCTTGATCATTTCTCCGGCCCTTGACGACATATTATGGAAGAACTTGCCCTGCAGTTCTTCGGAGGCGCCCTTAAGGGCCATGGCAAGTTCTTTTGTGTCAATTTCCTTGAGCACGCGTTGAATCGACCGGTCGTCAATGAGCATGACGTCTTCGAAAACAAACATGAGGCTCTTGATTTCAGTGGCGAGCTCAGGGTTCTCGCGTTCGAGATTGCCCAAGATGTTCTTTTCGGTGCCGCGGTCTACTGAGTTAAGCATCTGCGCGACGGCCTTCACGCCTCCGATTTCGGACACGTCGCCGCCAAACAGGGCCTTGACCTGGCTTACCAGCACTTCCTCGACCTGGTCGAGCGTGTCGGGGGAAATGCTTTCCATTGTCGCGATGCGCGTTGCCACGTCGACCTGCAGTTCCTGCGGGAGCGCGGAAACGATGGAACCTGCATTTTTCGGTTCCATATGCGCAAGAAGCAAGGCTATTGTCTGAGGATGTTCTTTCTGGATGAAATTGGTCAGCTGTTTGGGATCAACGTCTTCAAGGAGATTGAAACCCGTCGTGCGGATGGTCTGCTGTACTTTTTCCAGGATTTCCTTGGCTTTACGCGGGCCAAGCGCAGCTTCAAGTATTTCGCGCGCATATTCGATGCCGCCCTGGGAAACGAACTGCTGGGCCATAGCCAGGTTGTGAAACTCTTCAATGACCGCCTGCCGGACCTGAGGCAACACGTTGTCAAGCCGCGCTATTTCCGTCGACAGCCGTTCGACGTCATGTTCGTCGAGGTTTTTCAGGATTTTTGAGGATGCTTCCGACCCCAGCGCCACCATGACGATGGCGGCTTTTTTCGGGCCGGGGATGCTCTTTACCAGTTCGGAGACATGACTTTCGCTCATGCCCTTATCTCCGGAATCGCTTTTTAGCTTATAGTATTCCGGTTTTTCTTCATCAGCGGTTTTCTTTTGGCCGGCCATAGGTACTTTCTTCCCTGAAAATATGAAGGAACAAACGCCTTTGTTTTAGATTATAGTGCTCTTTTTGTTGTTTTTCAAGTGCTTAAACGCGTTTACTTTTGTTTTTTCCGCGAGCCTCCCGGTATCGGCTCGCCAAGCCACTGGCGTATGATGAGAGCGACATTAACCGGTTCTTCCCGGGTAAGCATTTCCACGCGTTCAAGAAGCGCCGACGTATGCTTAATGTTTTCAGGGACCTCTTCCTTGATTTCCTCGACCACTCCAAGCGGTTCCAGCTTGGGTACCGGCGGGTTCATGGCCTCTGCAATCGTCTTTGCCAGATACCGCAGGAAGAGAATGAAGACAAGCGCAATGATGAACACAGCGACGTATTTCGCGATCATCATCCGGAATTCCATGGAATCGCGATTTTGCATGTCATTCTGTTCCTTGCGCAGGAACTCGTTGTCGAATTGCATGTTGACGACGCTGATCTGGTCGCCACGCGTCAAGTCGTATCCCAGCGTGTTTTTGATCATATCTTCAAAGGTCTGCAATTCCTGTGCGGTGCGCGCGACGTAATTTGTCGCGCCGGTCTTTTTGTCCGCGGTCTCGTATTTGCCGTCGACGGCAACCGAAATGGTCATTCGCTTGATATTGCCCACCTCGGCCACCACATGCTCAATGGTCTTGTCAATTTCATAATTGGTGAGCGTTTTTTCCTTCGTCGCGTCGCCGGTGGGGGCATTTTTGACGTTTTCGTCCTCGCGCTCTTCGGACCTGACGACGCGGCTTTCAGGATCGTATTTTTCAACGGTTTTTTCCGCGCGGTCGAAATCCATATCGACCGACACCTTGACTTTTGATTTGCCGGGCCCGAGCACGTCTTCGAGGATCTGCTGGGCCTTGCCTTCAAGGTATTTCTCAACGTTCTGCTGCAGCTCCACGTTCTGGGAACTTGCCATGGCGCCTTCGTCGCCCGAAAACGGGCTTGAAAGGAGCTTACCGGCATAATCGAGAATCGAAATGTTCTCCGGTTTGAGCCCCTCAACGCTCGACGATATCAGAAAAGAAACGCCGCGGACCTGGTCTTTTGTCAATTCCCTTCCCGGGAGCGTGCGCACCACGACCGAGGCCTTCGTGGGCTGCTGGTTTTCGGTAAATATCGTGGGCTCCGGAATGACGATATGCACCCGCGCGCTTTTGACCTCTTCAAGGCCCTCGATGGTCCGCTGCAGTTCGCCCTCCAGGGCCCGGCGGGCATTTACTTTCTGTACAAAGTCAGTCATGCCCAGGTTTGTTTTGTCGAAAATCTCGTATCCCACGCCATGCGATTTGGGCAACCCCTTGCGGGCCAGCGCCATTCTTATTTCGTAAACCTTATTTTTTTCAACGAGGACCGTGCGGCCTTCGTTTTCGAGCTTGTATTTGAAGTTTGATTTCTGGAGCTGTTCCGTTATCGCCGCTCCTTCTTCAAGTTCGAGGTCGGAATAGAGCGTACGGTAGCCGCCGCCGGAGGCGCCTTTCGCGCCGCCTTGCGACCATACCATGAGGCTTATCAGTCCAAGGAATGTAAAAGCTATAAGCGAAACGGTGATGATTTTCTGCTGGAGGGACAGCCGCTGCCAAATTGCGGTCAATTGCGATATAAGTTGCTTAAAGAATTCGGACATGCGTTCTCACTCCTTTGATTGTTTGCGCGTAATCTTTGCGCGCACCCTTGTTTACAGCCGCATCTGTAAGATTTGCTGGTAGGCATCCATTACCTTATTGCGTATTTCCATCATCATGTTAAAGGCCACGTTCGCTTCTTCGACGGCGTTCATCACCTGGTGCACATCGGTAATTTCACCCGCGGCCATCCTGTTGATGGACTCGTCCGCCTTTATCTGCATGGAATTGACGTCTTTCATGAAGTTGCCCAAGGTGTCCTTGAAACTCGGCGCGTCTTTTGAATTGGACTGCGTCTTTACAACTTTGTCGAGCGGGTTGCCGCTGCTGATTGGGCCGATTGACTGTATCTGATCCATGGGAACCTCGATTTTTTCTATCGCCTTTGTTCCCTTCGACTTCGCTCAGGGAACGGTTAGACCTCATTTTTATAGTATTAATAGTATCATCTATTATGCGTATGCGTCAAAGAAATTCCCCAGTATCTTAGTCCTCGTCACTTTAGGTAATTGATATTCAGCCGACGGCGCCGAAACGGCGGACGGTTTGTTTTTTGCAAATGTCTGCTGAAATGCCGAAACCTGGGCGGCATTGCTTTTGCTTTGCGCGCGCCGGGTTTTCGTCGCGACCTCGTCGAACGCCGAAATATTACGCTGCCGGGCGGCGTCGACTAACTTTACAAAATTATACATCGCGTCATTACTCGACAGCGCTGCGACATTCATGAGCCGTTCTCCCTTTTATCGTAATTTTATATTTGCAGTCCCTGCATGAGCATGCTTTTTGTGGCGTTAAACGCCGTTACATTCGCTTCATACGCCCGCGTGGCCGAAATCATGTCCGTCATTTCTTCGATAACATTGACATTAGGCATTGCGACGTAGCCGTTTTTGTCGGCGTCCGGGTGCGACGGATCGTAGACCATTTTTGGGGGCCGCGTATCCTCGCGGATCTCATCGACCCGTACGCCGTTGCCGAAAAACTGCTGGTCTCGCGGGAATTCCAGCGGCGGAATGGTCATGTGGTTTTCGTTGGTCATCGTGCCCTGCAGCTTGATTTCCTGATTGATGATCCGCACGTCCTTCCGGTCGCTGTCCGCGGAAAACACGGGAAATTGCCGGCGATAGGGGCCGCCTTTTTCCGTGCGCGTGGTTTCGGCGTTTGCCAAATTCGACGATATGGCGTTCTGACGTATCCGCTGCGCCCTGAGCCCGGAGGCGCTGATGTCCAGCCCTGTAAACATTCCCGCAAGCGACATACCCTGCTCCATTTTTAAATTATCAGTAGTCTATAACCCCTTGCCTATGACCATTTTTTATGGTTGTACGTCTTTCGCCTGAATCGCTGCGTTCAACTGGTTATATTTGCCTTTTAAGAATTTTGCGCTGAAATCATAGATGATCTGGTTTTCCGCCAGTTTGGCCATTTCCATATCGATATCAACATTGTTAACCCCGGAAGGAAGCGTCGGGTCGGCTGGTTTCTGGACCTTTGGGGAAAGTTCCGAGATGTCCGGCTTGCCAAGAGGCAAATGCTTCTCGTTGGTCCGCATGCCGCGAAGCTTTCCTTGGTCAAGCGCCTTGCGCAACTCATCCTCAAAACTGACTTCCACCCGCTGGTATCCCGGCGTGTTGACGTTGGCTATATTATTTGCAATGGTGCGCGAACGGAGCATGCTTGCGTCGAGACTTTTGACAAGTACCGGAATCGTTGTTCTGTCAAAAAGCGTTTCTCCAAACATTTTATCGCTCTTTTTTGGTTAAATTGTTTGCATGCGCAATTTGTCGACGAAGATAAATGCAAGATTAGTGCCAATAGGTTAATTCTAAAGCACATCAGCACGAGACATTTCTTGATAGTTGTAACATATTGATATTATTGTTGTTACAACAGGTCAGAAATAATTTGTGCTATTTTTTAAAAAAAGAACTAAAGTTTTTAAAATTTTTTACCGATTAGAGAGGAACTTATTTACCTAGTGTTGAGGAAAATTTTGCATGAACGGTTTTTCGGAGACTGCCGGGAATTTTTCCTCTTGACCCCAGGGCCGGACGCATAAAAATACCGGCTTCCATCCCCGGCTTTCGCATGCAAAACCAATTTGCTTGACTTTATTAAATCTCCAATTGATATTACTAGACATAGTACCAGGGGAAAAGAAGCTTTCAATGCACGTAATCAAAACTGATGAAGAGCTGCGAAAAAGCGAAGCGGCCATCAAGGCCCTGCGCCTGCGTGAATCATACTTGTCAGCTATAATTGAAAATCAACCCGGCCTGCTATGGATGAAAGACCGCGACGGGAAGTTCCTTGCGGTCAACACTCAATTTTCAAATTCATGCGGCATGGACAGTCCGGAGTCCCTCGTCGGTAAGACCGACATGGACATTTGGCCCCATGAACTCGCGGCCGGATACATTGCGGATGATAATAGAGTCATGCAATCGGGGAAGCCCTGCATCGTTGAAGAGCCCATTTCAGATAAAGGCGTTGTTCGATGGTTTGAAACTTTTAAGGCCCCGATTACGGACGAGCGGGGAATGATTATCGGCACGACCGGATATTCCCGCGACATTACCGAGCGAAAACAAGTGGAAGCCGCCCTCCGAGCAAGCGAATCGAAATATCGCGACCTGGCGAATTCGGTCCCGATCGGCATTTTTGAATGCGATCTCAAGGGAAATTTATCCTTCGCAAATAAAACATTGTTCGATTGGTTTGGTTACACGGAAGCGGATTTCAAAGCGGGCATGACCGTATTTGACATGATCGATCCTAAAGACCACGGGCGGGCGAAGGAAAATCTGGCAAAGGTCTTTTCTTCGCCGCCTTTTCTGCCTAATGAATATTTCGCGCTTCGAAAAAACGGAAGCGGCATGCATGTTTTGGTGATCGCAGGTCCTCTGACGGGTTCCGGGCAGAATGCTGGCGTCCGCGGCATTCTCCTTGACCTTACGGAAAAAAAGAAAATGGAGTCAATGATCCTTAACACCACGAGGCTGGAGTCGCTCGGCGTTCTGGCCGGTGGTATTGCCCACGACTTCAACAACTTGCTTACCGGGATTTTCGGCTACATCGACCTGGCCCGTTCAGTATCGACGGACGCAAATGTTCAAGAATACCTTGAGGCGACGCTTGCCTCAATGACCCGCGCAAGGGCGCTTACCTTGCAACTGCTGACTTTCGCTAAAGGCGGCTCCCCTGTCCAGAAATTGACGCCACTTATCCCATTCATTCAGGAAGCCGCGCAATTTCCGCTCAGCGGATCGAATGTTTCGTGCAAATTTTCCCTGGAAGAAAACCTCTGGTCGTGCAATATTGATAAAAACCAGATTGGCCAGGTAATTGACAACATCATTATCAACGCGCAACAGGCAATGCCCAGCGGCGGTGCCATTGAAATAGCGGCCGAAAATATCACCTTCGGAGAAAAAGAACATCCCCCGCTGGCCAAAGGCAATTACGTCAAGACATCAATAAAAGACTTCGGTATCGGCATACCGAAGGACATCCTGCCCCGCATTTTCGACCCCTTCTACACGACAAAAACAAAGGGGCACGGACTTGGGCTGGCCACCTGCTATTCAATCGTAAACCGTCATGGCGGATGCATCGACGTCGAGTCCGAACCAGGAAAAGGGAGCGCGTTTCATATTTATCTTCCCGCTTCTTTGGAAACGGCTGCGGCGCATACGGCCACGGCCATCAAACACAGGGGCAGCGGCACGATCATCGTCATGGAAGACGAAGAAATAATACAGCATGCGTTCCGAAAAATGCTTGAATCGCTTGGATATGCCGTGGTATGCAAAAAAGACGGCAAGGAAGCCCTTGACTTTTATACACGTGAAACCATGGCCGGACGCGCATTTACCGCGATGATTTTCGACCTTACCGTTCCCGGAGGCATGGGTGGAAAAGAAGCTGTGGCGGAGGTCAGGAAACTGGATACGGCAATACCGGTTTTTGTGGCAAGCGGTTATGCCGACGATCCCGTGATGAAAAACCCCTTGACTTACGGTTTTACCGCGAGCATTTCAAAACCGTTCACCATCGCGGAGCTTTCGGAAATGCTTGATAAAAACGCGAACGGCGGAAAAAAATGAACGACCCAAAGGAATTGGGCGGCAATTTTATCAGCACGCTCTCACACCAACTCAAGGCCCCCGTCAATACCATTCAATCGCTTTTAAAAACCATAACCGACGGCTTCACGGGAGAAACCAACGTCGAGACCCTTCAATTCGTTGAAAAGGCGATTAAAAAAGCTTCCGAGGCAAACACGCTCATTTCAGACCTTCTGTATTTCCAGGCGTACACCGGGCAGCGACAAATCCAAAAAGAGGATTTTGACATTATAGCATTAATCGAATCGGTGGCATTATCGTATGTGTCCGAGGCATCGGACAGGGACGTTTCCCTGCGCGTGACGGCGCCTGAAAACATTGAAGCGATTGTTGCTGCAAACAGCAAAGGCATTGAAATAGCCCTCAGAAACCTGATCGAAAACGCCCTTAAATACACGCCTTCAGGCGCTCGTGTGCTGGTGAAGCTCGCGACAACCGGGAATAAAAAGGAATGCACGCTGCAGGTCATTGATTCGGGCTGCGGGATTCCCGAACGAGAAATCGGATCGATTTTCAACCCGTTCTTCAGGTCTATCAAAAGTAAATCCGCCGTTCCGGGCGCCGGACTCGGACTGGCCATCACGAGAGCCATTATAGCCGGTCATGGCGGCACGATTGCCGTCTCTTCAAAGGAAAACAAGGGAAGCACGTTCACGGTGATCCTCCCCTGCAAATCGGTCCGGAAAAAACCGCACGCTGCCGTGACGCGAAAGAAAGTCTTGGTCATCGGCGGGGTCACCGCGGGGCCAAAGGCGGCCGCGCGCATCCGCCGTCTTGACGAAACAGCTGACATCACGATAATCGAACGGAGCGAATTCCTTTCGTATTCCGGGTGCGGACTGCCCTCA
Source organism: Chitinivibrionales bacterium (assembly GCA_049684795.1). Lineage (GTDB taxonomy): Bacteria > Fibrobacterota > Chitinivibrionia > Chitinivibrionales > FEN-1185 > JBAVGL01. The sequence goes on from JBAVGL010000043.1 coordinate 8,324, forward strand.
TACATCAGCGGACGCGTCCGCTCGCCCAAAGCGCTCATGTCCACCTCCGACAATACAATACGCGACATCAACTTCTTTGAATCGATAAAAAACATCACGATTCATAACAGAACGGAAGCAACAGGCATAGACCGGAAAAACAAGGTCGTAAAAGTTAAGGATCTCGCCACGGGGAAAGAGCGAAACGTCCCGTACGATGTCCTGGTCATCGCGACCGGCGCGGCATCTTCGGTGCCCGACATTCCCGGCATCAGTCTTGCGGGAATTTATTCTCTGCACCGTATGGAAGACGCGGAGGCCATAAAAAACGAATGCTCGAAGCGCAACGCACGCGACATCTATATCATCGGCGGAGGGCTCATCGGAATCGAAACAGCCGAATCGCTCATTGCCGCGGGCGCGAGGGTTACCGTTCTGGAAAGGGAACCGACCATCCTGTCGAACCTGTTTGACCCCGATTTCGCCCTCAAAATCCAGAACGCGCTCAATAGAAAAGGCATCAAGGTCATCACCGGCGTTTCCATAAAGAAAATTACCCGCACGGGTAATCAGCTCGTTTTTTCAACCGACCGGGGAAAATACTTCGCCGATCTCGTTATTCTTTCAACGGGCGTCAAACCGAATTCAGGGCTTGCGCGCAAGGCCGGGCTCGCGCTCAGCGCGATCGGCGCGATCAAGGTCAACGCAAACCTGCAAACATCGGACAACAGCATTTACGCCATCGGCGACTGCGCGGAAACCATGAATTTTATCACCGGGCAACATGAATACTGGCCGCTCGGATCGATTTCCACGAAAATGGGACGGATCGCCGCCGATAATATTTGCGGCCGGCCGATGGAATTTCCGGGGTTCATCGGCACCACGATGTTCCAGAATTTCGATATTTCCATCGCCCGCACCGGTCTCACCGCATTAAGCGCCCGCCGCCAAGGTTTTTTTCCGGAATCCGCCGTGATTACTGGACTTGACAGAGCTCACTATTCAAAGAACGCCGAATATATAACCCTCAAAATCATTGCCGACGCGAAAACCAGGGTCATCCTGGGCGCCCAGGCGTTCGGGCGCGGCGAGGTCGTGCGGCAGGTCCAGATCTTCGCCACGGCGATCACACGGAAACTCACCCTGTCCGATGTTTTTTCCCTGGACCTCGGCTATGCGCCAGTTTTCAACAACCCTATCGATCTTGCGCAGACGGCCTGCTGCGTCCTTTTGAGTAAGATGGAAGGCTTCATCAAGACCATGACGATTGAACAATTCACCGCGAAAACCGGCAAGATGCATACCATTGACGTGTCGCCCGTTTCGGAACGTACGTTCACCACGATACCGGGCAGCATCAACGTTCCCCTCGAAAATCTCCGGCGGGAAGGTATCCCGTTCGGTAAAAAATCAAAATGCGTTCTCTACAGCAAAACCTCTTCACGGGCTTATGAAGCCTACCGCTATCTTGTGACCAGGGGGTACTCAAACATTTCTTTTCTTGAAGGCGGGTACGTGTTCTGGGCCCAGTAACCGTGCTACAGGAGTTTTTCGACTTTCGCGAGAAGCGCTTTTGGTTCTACCGGTTTGACCATATAATCGTCGACTGGCAGCCACGTCGGATCGCCAGCCTCTGATTTAAAGTCGAGATTGGACTGCGTGTCGATATTGGTCATCATCAGTATTTTGACGTTCTTGAATTTCGCAATACCCCTGATTTCACGCGCCAGCTCAAATCCGGCGGTGTCGGTTTCCATCATCACATCAAGCATGACAAGTCCGGGGGAAAAGGTCTTGAGCACGTTCAGAGCTTCTTGTTTGCTTCCTGCTTCCCGAAGCTCATAACGGGCCGATAACGCGGTTTTCATGACCAGCCGGAGGTCGGCATCATCGTCAACGATCAAAATTTTTTTCATTGGTGTTCCTTTCCAGAGTTTCATTCATCGCGCCGGTGCGGTAGCCCTGCGTGTCGATGGCCACGAACGTAAACCCGGCCTTCTTGCAGGCGGCCTGGATTGCGCTCCGCCTCACCCATCCCGCGTCCATTTCCGATGTCATTAATTCCACCCGTGCGCAATCGCCATGGCTGCGCACACGGAGCTGCGAAAACCCGAGCGACCGCAGGGCCTCCTCGGCCATACCCACGCGACCGAGCTTTTCACGGGTAATCTTTTCGCCATAGGGGAAACGCGAGGCAAGGCAGGCAAGCGAGGGTTTCGCCGCGGTGGGAAGGCTAAGTTTTTTCGAATAGTCCCGTATTTCATTTTTCGTGAGGCCCGCTTCAAAAAGCGGCGAGCGCACCCCCAGTTCCTTCGTCGCCTTTCTTCCCGGACGGTAATCGTTCCGGTCATCGATATTGCTGCCGTCGAACACGGTCTCATAGCCTTCGTCGCGAGCGATTTTGAGGATATGCGAAAACAGCGTTTTTTTGCAATAGTAACAGCGCTGCGGCGTGTTGTCGGCAAAACCGTCGATATCGAGTTCTTCGGAAATTATGGTCCTTTGAGGAAGTTTCAGGAGCGCGGCGAGACGCCTGGATTCGTCGAGTTCCGTTGCGGGATACGTTGACGACATCGCGGTCACGAGGAGGACTTTTCCCGGCAGCGCCTCTCCCGCGATACGGGCCAAGAAAGTGCTGTCGACACCGCCCGAGAAGGCTACGACCGCCGATTTGTTCGCGCCGATAATTTGTTTAAGTTTGTCAAGCTTGTCCATAGTTTCATTCTTTTTAACCTGCCGATGGGCAGGTAAGTAACTCTAAGTTTCCGAACGACAATACATTATCTTTCGAAAGCCAAGAGTAACTAAAACCAGAATTCCCGTTCGATGTGCAGCGAGGTCTCGCCGGACTTCCATTGAGGAAACGTCCAGGCCGCAATGTCCGAAAGAATCGTCTGTTCGAGTTTTTTGTCTTTTTTAGATAGCTTGACTACCGCGGCATTGGACACTTTGCCGTCACGGAAAACGTCGAAGACGACCTTTGCGTTTCCAGATTTTCCCGCGCTGGAATCCGAAGCGTTTTTCATGGCGGTTTCGACAAAAATACGGTAATACGCGTCAATGGTTTTCTGAACCGCCCCGGCGGTCAGCGAATCAACTTTTATTGTGCTCATGTCGGAGGCAATTGTTTTCTGGGCAAAGGACTCGAAGCTGCCGAACGCCGGATCTTCACATACGCCGAGGGTCCCGGTTGGTTTTGGGGCGGCCTGCGTCCGCGGAGCGGCTTTGACCACATAAACCATCTTGTTCCCCACCGCGTAGGCTTTGCCCCTTGGTTTATCGATTATGTCAAGCGCTCCTTCGGGAAAAAACCTTGCCAGAGCGGGCCCCGCGGTATCGTAGGCCGTATAGGACCTGCCGCCGAGTTCAAATCGCTTCCCGTTTGCCGCCAGGTTCCACGTGGTATCGCCAGTGCCGCGTCCGAAGCACGTGTCTTTTCCCAATACAAAAGCCTGCTTGATTGTATGGACGTCGCAAATAATACTGTCCCTGGTGTTGGCGGCAAGTTTGCAGAAGGGATTCAAATATCCGGTGCTTACATGCATGAACGACGTGGAATTACCGGACGGAAGCCCTATCGTGTTTATCGCTACACGCCAGAAAATTCCATTGGTCTTGAGCTCGATCCTGTCGGAAAAGGTAATTGCCGCGCTAGTGTCCGATTTGTAGCACCAGAACCCGGCGTTTCGTAATTTAAGGTCCTCTTTTTCTTTATCGCTGAAACCCTTATATCTCGTCACCCCGTTGAGGATCTTTGCCCCCGTTTCCACGGACTTGACGTTTTTGGAGGCAATGAAGAAAAAAATCAGGACGATGATAAAAAATATGCCGAAGACCCCCGCTTTGATAAATAAGTCGGAGGGCTTTTTTGGAGTGATTATTTTCATGCGGACGGTTTCTTTTTCAAGGCAAAAAGCTTCCGAAAAATATGCCCTCCGCAATATATATTATGTCGAAATAAATTTTTGGAAAATGTTTTTAAACACGATAAGCAGGATTAAAGGAAACAAAAATGGAAAACGCCATCAGGAAGATCCTCGTTGAAATTGGTGAAAATCCGGACCGCGAAGGCCTGCGCGATACGCCTGTTCGGGTACGCAAATCAATGGAATATCTCATGCAGGGATACACCATGAAACCCGAAGATATCATCAACAAGGCGATATTCCATGAGGAATGCAACCATATGATCATCGTCAGGGACATAGAGCTTTACAGCATGTGCGAACACCACATGTTGCCTTTTTTCGGGAAATGCCACATCGGCTACATTGCCGAAAACAAGGTCTACGGCGTGAGCAAGCTCGCGCGGCTGGTGGACTGCTTCGCGCGAAGGCTGCAGGTCCAGGA
>JBAVGL010000044.1:0-3575 GCA_049684795.1 Chitinivibrionales bacterium
GCCGTTGGTCGTTTCAATGGTCCCGCCGCCGGCCATACGCTCAACCGTACAGAACAAGGTCGTTCCGATCAAAGCCAAAAAAACAAAACGGAGCGTGGAGAATAAACGGTTCATGATTTTTTCTCCAGGCCGTTGCTTAAGGGAAAAAGCTGAACATTAAGCTGATACACCCTGCGTGCGCCTCCGCGGCTGTTGACCAGCTTTATAAGCGACGAACGGAACTGCCGTATATGTTCCCGGATTTCGGGCAGGGCATTTTCGTCCATGCACAGGGTGACCGTGGAAATGTCGCGGTCGTCCTTCGGGCAGCGCTCGATGGATTCGCCCGAAAGCCGCAGCATTTCGCGCTGATATCCCTCGATCGCGTGCGAACGCCATTTTTGTCCGGTCGTCAAATTGGCGTCCGTGGTGCGAAAGACGCCGTCGGGGCCTTTTTGTATGAGCGCGAGGCGTTCAAGGAGCTTTATTGCCCGCTTGGCGTCCCAGACCGTGATTGGCGGAAGGCAGTTCCGGGCGAGCGAGCGGTAATCGCCTTTAAATGGCATGCAATTAATGATCGACCATACGGCCGAGTAATACCATTTTCTGAAAAACTCGTACTGGTGCGCTTCGAGCCGGTGTGCCTTGACATTTGATATTGAAAAGAGCTTGTCGAAATAAACGCCGCGCTGGCGCTGCGTTTTCGCCCTGCAGAAGTGGACGAGCGTTTCGAAATATTCGGCCTCCTGCGCGTTTAAATTCAATAACTTTATAAAGCGTTCAATTTTTTTTGGGGAAATATGCAGCCCGCCCTGAAGCACCTTGATGACGAAACTTGAATCCATTCCCACCCGGTTGCCGATGAACCGGTACGAGAAAAAAGGTTTCGTCCTTTTCTGCTCTTGATAATAATCGCGGAGAAACTCGCGATATTCCAGGTAATCGAAAATGTTGATCATAGTGTCAGTTAATATAATTGGACTTGGAATGTTTTGCTTGGAAAAATATGAGCCCTTAATAAAAGTGATGATTTTTTTTTCACCACTTGATGGGTTAATTACTCAATTTTTGCCACTATTTATCTTTTAACCTTAAAGAATATTGTAAAAGATTTGATATTTTTTTTCATCACATGGGCGATAAATGGAATGAAAAAGGGGAAATGGTATAATGGATGAAAGCGGCGGAGTGGTTGCTCTAAAAAACCAATATATAGAAGCGCCCTTTATTAAATTTTATTGTAATCTCACCGGTGTTTTCCATTAAACCATTGCCTCGGGGGATGAATGGACCTTTTTTGCCCCTATTGCGGCGAAGCCGTGGACCTGGACATCGATGAAAGCGGCGGGAGTCGCCAGACTTTCCTACAGGACTGTCCGGTATGTTGCCAACCTTGGCACGTAGAGGTTTGGCTCGACCCGGAAATCGGCTGGACCGCGACGCTTAAGAAAGCCGATGAGTAATCGCGGTTTTATTTATTTTTTGCATTGAAAAGTTTGAGGCGTTTACAGTGAAAAAAACGGAAAGAAGGGACCCCTTCCCAAAATAAGCCGTCCATGATTTCGCTTTAAGTATCAGAATAGCTTACTTGGGTTGAACAATATAGGCCACAACTGCGACAGCCACTCCAATGATTAGCGAAAGCCCGAAGATCTGCCGGGCTTTTTTCCTGTCTTTGGCCCTGAACTCAGCTTGCGTCACGGTCTCGGTTTTTCCGACTTCCGGTCCGAAATTAAATAGCCCTCGGCTCCCAAACCCCGCGCAAAAATGCATGAATGCCTGCAAGAATCCGCTTGCCGCCAATGACGCCGGAAGGAACAGAAGTAATTGCCACGCCGCGGGAACGCGCAGAGCAAAAAGGACAAGCCAAACGGCAATAGTGACAATCGTTCCGACCCATCCCGCCTGTTTCCGCCTGCCGATTTCCGCGCGGCCTATATTACAGACTCCGGGAATATACTCATTAGTCTTGTTCATCCGGATCACCTCCCCTAAAAAGAAAAATATAGGCTTTGCCCATGCGGCCGATATCGACAGGAACGACAAACAGAGGAAGGAATTAATAAGGTTATTTCGGCATGCATAAGCGTTCCTTTTCACCATCATTGTTGAGGTATGAGGGAACATGCCGAGACCGGGTCATCATGAAAAAAAATATAATCACGCATGCGGAATTACCTATATTTTTTCATAGTTATTTCCAACCTGGAAAACTTCAAATGAGGAATAATTCATGAAGATCATCGGTTTTAACGGAAGTCCGCGAAAAGAATGGAACACCGCAACCTTGGTAAGAAAAGCGCTGGAAGGCGCGGCTTCCAAAGGCGCGCAAACCGAGCTAATCCATCTTTATGACCTGAAATATTCGGGATGTATCAGTTGTTTTTCTTGCAAATTAAAAGGCGGCAAAAGTTACGGCAAATGCGCCGTGAAAGACGACTTGCAGCCGATTTTTGGCCGCATCGAAGAATCCGATGCGATAATCCTGGGTTCACCCGTTTATCTTGGCGCGGCGACCGGTGAGATGCGGTCGTTCCTGGAGCGTCTCACATTTCCGTATCTGGTGTACGACCAGCAGCGCTCGTCGCTCTTTAAAAGCAAAATGCCGGTCGGGTTCATTTATACATTAGGCGCGTCGGAGGGCCGGATCAAGGAAGCGGGATGGGACCGGCAGTTTACATTAATGGAATCGATTTTAAACCGGATTTTCGGAGCTTCGGAGACGCTTTTAGCGACCGAAACCTATCAATTTGACGATTATTCCAAGTACGTTGCCCCCGGAATGGACGCCGAAGCCAGAGCCAGGCGGCGAAAAGAAATGTTCCCGGAGGATTGCCGGAGAGCTTTTGAAATGGGCGTCAGGTTTGCCGAAATGTGAACCTGCCGGAGCATCACATGAAAATCAGGTCTTTAACATAAGGGAGACAGTCATGAACGTTAAAGGAAGTTGCCACTGCGGCCAGATCACCTATGAAGCGATCATTGATCCTGAAAAAGTGTCAATTTGTCACTGTACGGATTGCCAAACGTTTTCAGGCTCCGCGTATCGGATCGCCGTTCCGGCCCCGAAAGAAACGTTTTCTTTGCTTACCGGCCAACCGAAAATTTACATAAAGACTGCCGAGAGCGGAAAACAAAGGGCCCAGGCGTTTTGTTCGAATTGCGGCTCGCCGGTATATGCATCGGATGTCAAGGACCCGCAAATATATAGTCTGCGGGTCGGATGCCTCGATCAAAGGGCTGAACTGCGCCCGAAGCGTCAAATTTGGTGCAGCACCGCCCTTGCATGGGCAATGGATTTGAAAGATATTCCGCAAATAAAGGGTCAATAATCATGAAAGCGGTCATTTTCTATGAAATAGGCAATGTGTCCATGGAAGCGATAAGGACTGTTTTTCCGCGTCATAAAGTTCTTTTGGACTCTTTCCACGCGCGGGGCGATTTGCTGGCGGTTGGCGCATGGGCAAATCCCCTCGAAGGGTCGATGGGGGTTTTCAAAGACAGAAATTCCGCCGAGGATTTCATTCGGCAGGACCCTTTCGTGGTCGAAGGCCTGGTTGGAAAAGTCACGATCAAGGATTGGAACGAAAATTTAC
>JBAVGL010000045.1:0-2248 GCA_049684795.1 Chitinivibrionales bacterium
CGGTCAACGCATTAAACAGCGACAGCGCTTTCGATGTTTTCACCTCGCAATCTTCCGACAGCAGCGTTGCCACCGTTCAGGGCGCTGATGGGGCCGAGGCGGGGCAATATAACATCGGTGTTTACCAGCTCGCTACCGCCGAAACGATGATCAGCAAAGACAATCTTATCACCAGCCAGACCAACTCTCTGGCAAGCCAGGGCATTACGGTCGGCGACATCAGCATTGACGGAACGAAAATAACCATCGACGCCAACGATACGATCCAGGATGTGCGGAGCAAAATCAATAATGCAACCGATTCCCAGGGCAATCCGCTTAATGTCAGCGCATCGGTTCTTCAAGTGTCAAGTTCTGATTACCGGTTGGTGTTGACCGCAAAAAACACGGGCTCCACAGGCGTCGACTATCAAGACGTTACCGGAAGCACCTTAGAGAACCTGGGGATCATTTCCGGTTCCAGCGGGACCGTTGCACAGGCGGTGACATCGCAAAATCCTTTTCTGACCGATTTTAATGCTCTCTTGGCCGGCGCAGCCATTACGTATAACGGAACCGACCATAACGGGAACGCCGTTTCCAATACTTTTACCAAAACGGCGAATGATACTTCGGTAAACGATTTTCTGACCCAAATTGGGGCCACCTTCGGCGGCACCGCTTCAGTGAATTCGAATGGAAACCTTGTGATAACCGACGGCACGCTTGGCACCTCTTCGCTGGCGGTAAGCTCATTTTCTTCCACTAATAATCCCGCAAATCCTCTCACGACCTATTCAATGAATGTGACGACTCAGGGCGACAATGGCGTTGCCCAGCAATTGACATCACAAAGTCCGATTGCCGCGGATTTTGATTCACTCGCCGACGGGGCGACAATCCAATTCTCGGGTCTGAACAATTCCGGGAAGCAGGTCACCGATACCTTTACAAAAACAACTGGCAATGAAACGATCAATGATTTTCTGACCAAGATAGGCAGTGATTTTGGCGCAACGGCCACGATCGATTCGAACGGGAACCTTGTCCTTACCGACAACACGCAAGGGACATCACAACTTTCATTGTCTTCCCTGACCGCCAACGATTCCGCAAACTATGCTTTTTCAGCCACAACTTCCGGGGCACAGATCGGCGATAAAGGCAACATCGCCCAGGTGCTTCAGTCTCAAGACGATATCCAGACGGCCTTTGATGCGCTTGCCGCGGGGTCGGCCATCCAATATACCGGGCTCGACCATAACGGAAATACGGTCACCAATACATATTACAAAACGACTGCCACGACATCAATCAGCGATTTCCTTGCGCAAGTCAACAACACATTCTATGGGGAGGCCACCGCAACAATAGGGACCGACGGCACATTAACGCTGACCGACAATGAACAGGGGAAATCCCAACTTGCGCTCACTTCGCTGTCAATCGGCGGAGTTTCGCATATGGTTAGCACGGTCACGCCGGGCAAGCAGGGACAGGGTGTTTTAATGGCCGGACAAAACGCTTATTTCAGCTACGATGGGTTGATGCTGAACTCGGCCTCAAACAATCCTGACAATTTTATTTCCGGCCTGACTATTCAGCTCCATAAGGCGGCGCCCGCCGAAACGGTGCAAACGTCCATCGCCGTTGACAGCGCCACAATCCAGAAAAATATTCAGACGGTTTTAGACGCTTATAATACGCTCCTTACGGATACTACCGCGGAGACCAAGCCGGCCGACCCCAACGACAGCACTTCAAAAGCCGGTGATCTGGTCAACGACATGACCGTCTCAAGCATCATGGACCAGGTGCGCAACACGCTTTTGAATTCCGTCAGCGCCATCAGCGGGCCGTATAACAGCCTTACGATGATCGGAGTGAATTCCGATCCCGATACCGGACAACTGTCGATTGACCAGACGCAATTTACGAAGGCGTTATCGGCAAACTTTGACGAAGTAAAGAGCATATTCGTCACTACCGGCATAAGCAGCAACGCGAACATTTCCTACGGCCGGAACACTACTACAACGCAATCGGGCGTTTATACGCTCAATGAACCTGATTCAAACCATCTCAACATTCAATTGGCGGGCGATTCTACTTGGTACACTTCGGATTCCCGGAACGGCGACATCGTTACCTTTTCAAGCGGGCCAGCGTCAGGTCTGTCGATTACCGCGCCGTCAGGAACTATCGGCACTGGCAATAGCGCCACATTTACCTTTTCCATGGGGCTTTCGGATCAATTAAGCAATTTGAT